>CAYYEN010000042.1:0-11407 GCA_964470795.1 uncultured Spirochaetaceae bacterium
AGATACTGTTATTGATACTTCAGTAACTCAGTCTTTAACTCGTACTATTATTACCAGTTTAACAACTCTATTTGCTGTTGTCCCACTTGCAATCTTTACAAACGGTTCAATACAGCTTTTTGCACTCAATTTGATTTGGGGTATCGTAATCGGTACTTTCTCTTCAAACTTCTTAGCACCAGCTTTACTCCATTGGTTCAATAAAGTAAAACCTGTTAATGTTGAGAAACTCAAAAAACATAGCGCAAATGATATCGCTTAAATTAAGTTTTAATTAACACAGCAACCTTCAGCTTAAATAACTGGAGGTTGTTTTGTTTTAGAACAAAATTGAGTATTTTGTTGATAAAAATACAGAAAATATCAGATTTGTTTAACAAAATTAAGTTTTGCTAGATTTTATTTATTTTTTTCTTCTTGCATGGTACACTCTAGATATGAAAAATCATGCATGCGATATTGACTCTATGGTTGAGACCATTAGATTAAGGATACTTAAAGGAGAATATGTTCCCGGCGTTAAGTTGTCAGAGAACACACTCTCTAAAGAGTTCGAGTGTTCTAGAACACCTATAAGAGAAGTTTTAAAGCGTCTTGAACAAGACCGCTTAGTAACTATATTACCTCACAGTGGTTCTTATGTACACTTGAGAACTTATGAAGAGAATAAAGAGATTACTGAGATAAGAGCTTACTTAGAAGCGTTAGCTTTTCGTCTCGCTTGCGAAAGAAATGCTTCTGTATCTGTTTTATCGTTATTGTGTGATCAGATGGAAATGCAGTTGAAGGCTGCAAATGTAGATTATATTTGCTATGGACAAACTCACTTTTTGTTTCACCGTCAGTTAATAGAACTTTCAAATAACAATTTATTGTTTGAGCTGTATGATCGTTTGAATTTAAACAATGCAGCAACGTTATTTTATGGTTCAATGACAGAAGAAGAAAAACATGTAACCATGGAAGAGCATAGAGCTATTGTTGATGCCCTTGTTGCACGTGATGCTGATAAAGGTGAGTCCTTTATGTTTACTCATCTATGGCGTAAACGTGAACGTTTAAAGGCTATGAATTCAAAGAATTAAGATGGATATTTAGAGTAAATACTTTATCTGTATTGGTAAATTCACACCAGCCATTATATTGATTAACGGTATTCTTAATAATGATAGTACCAAGCCCTAGCTGTTTATCTTTTCGCTTTGAGGAGATAAACATTTCTTTGTCTTTATGAATTTCTCCATTAAAAGTATTCGATACTTGAAGGGACAAAGCATCCGCTTTTAAGATAGCTTTCAATTCGATATAGCGCTCACTTGGCGGTATCTGTAATGAAGCTTCTTGCGCATTTTCTAAGGAGTTACCAATTAGAATTGCCAAGTCTGAGATGTTTATTCCTAAGTCTTTAGGTAAAAGGGCTTTGAAGGTATAAGAAATATTTGCTTGTTTAAATTGAGTTGCATAGAAAGTAAGTAGTGCATTAATTTCAGAGTTCTCGCAAAACATAAAGGTACTAGAGGTTGGAAAGTCATCAATTATTTGATTAATGTAGTTATCAATTTCTTTTTGCTTTCCATTCTGGTTCATAACTTTTAAAACTGCAAAATGTTTTCTAATATCATGGTTTAAAGAACTTATCTTTTGATAATATTCCATAACCGTTTCAACAAAGAGTTTATCTTGAGTTTTCTTTTGTTTAGAATACTTCAATTTCTCTTGAAGGACTAAGTTGTCATTAACTACAGTATTGTTTTCTTGAATAGTCTTTAGTAGGTTAATAATTATGATAAAAACTAAAAGCATTATTAAGGAGATAATTGATACTTCAAAAGCGGCCCCTGGTCGAGTGACAATTGGAGAGGGAAAGGAATTGATGAAGTATGTAGTTAGCATCATCAAACATGCCACAACACTCAAGTTAATCCATTGATTAGTCTTAATTTGCAATACTTTCCTTACTTTTTTGCTAAAGAAGAATCTTGCAAGTAAGTAGGGGAGTAACCCACACAATACTATTCTTAAAATCGAATAAGCGTAGTAGTTGCTGCTAGCTAAGCCTTTAGACAGAATAAAATACAAAAGGTTTAAGCTATTCATAAAGAGGTAAACGAAACAATAGATAAAAGTTGTTGCAAAAAAGTTAAGGTTACTCAGCAGTATAATTAATATAAAGTTAGGTATGTTGTGTACGAAGATTTGTAGAGTACTAGCCTTTGCAACTCCGACGGTAATATTTAGATAGTAAATGATTACCGCTTCTAGGAGAAAGACTGATAGAATAATAAAGTTTGCTAATTTCTTATACTTAACCTCAAGAATCTCTTTTATGGTCAAAATCTTAAATAGAGAAGTGAGCGTATTTGTTAGCACAACAATAGCTATAAATTTGTCATATATCATAAGGTGACTAAATCCTTTTGGGCAAGATAACTAAACCATTTATCAACAATTTGAGGCTTCTCTTTAGTTCTAATTAAAACTGAGTCGCCATTGGTTAAGACAAAACTGTTAGAATCTACTGCTTTTATATAATCTTGGTTGACTATAAAACTTTGATGAGTGCGTAAGAACTTAGGACGCGGAAGCTTAAGCTCTAAATCTGATAGTTTGGAATATATTTCTATTGGCTCTGCATCATCTGAAAGGTGAACCGATAGTTTACGTCCTTCGCTTTCAATATAGATAATTTTAGAAAGGGGGACTTTATTCAGCCCTTTACCATTTTCTAATAATAAGGTCTCTTCGCTCTTGGTTAACTTATCAAGAATGCTTTTTAAAACTTCAATTTTATAGGGTTTTATTAAATAGGCATTTGCATCAATTAGATAACTTTCGGTAATGTAATCGATGGAAGAAGTACAAAAGACAATTTTAACTTCAGTATCAATTTCTCTTATTTTCTTAGCTGCCTCAAAACCATTTAATATATCCATGATTATATCTAAGAATAAAAGATCGTAATCATGGGTTGTATAATCTTTTAACAAAGAAAGAGCTGAGTTGTATTCTGTAATTACGAAATCTGAAGATAAGCATGTTTTTAAATCTTTTACTAAATTTTTTCTTAAGATTGTTTCATCATCACAAACTGCAATTTTCATGGGAAGCCCCTCAATTAAGAGTTTAAAATAGGTTTTGAAATATTGAAAGTTTTTTACAAATAGAAGGATTTTGATATTTTAAGATTTTTGTATTTAAAAACTCTATTTCCATGCAAATATTATAATTGTAGTTGTTTCCTAGCAACTTGATAAAAAAAGGTTAATAATATGAGAAAATTTTTTGATTTACTAGTCGCATTTTTTAAGAGATATCGTTTTGCAGTTATTATTGTCATTGGAGCAATTTTTATTATTGGCGGAATTCTTGGTCTCGTTTTTGATAGTAATAAATATAAAGCACCTACTGAGGTTATTGCCATAGAAGTCCCTGTCGAAGCAACGAAGGAAATAGTACCTTTAGAAAAAACTACTAAAGCTGAAAAAGTTGTTGTCCCAGAAGTGGTAAAAACTCCCAAAGTTGTTGAAAGTGTAACTACTACTACATCAAAAGCAGTAGAAAGTGTAAGTGTTGCTCCATCTGTTGAACCTTTGATGGATGAAATTTATTATCAAGGACAAAGGGTGGCAAGTGTTACTGCCTATGATGGGCATGCAACTATTGAGTATCCTACAAACATTACCAAATCAGATGTAGAGCAAGCGATCGCTGCAGCTCTTAGTGCTTATCCTGAGTATCTTAACTTTGTAACTTATTCTCTACCTTCTAGTGGAAAAGCAGAACTTACTTACCCTAAAGGTTATACAAAAGAGGACTTTGAATATGCACTCTATTTAATTGAAGCAGAACTTCCTTATTATTTAGACTCTTTAACAAAAGCTGAAGTTGTACTTGAAGAGCCAATTAAAGTAGAACCTGTAAAAGAAGAGTTAATACTTGAAAAGGTAGAGCCTTATCACAAGGTCTTAAACTATGGGCCGTATAGTGCAACAATTACCGCAACAGAGGGTAAAGCAACTATTGAGTATCCTTCTTGGATAACTGATGAAGAGTTTATGGCAGCCTCTCAAGCCGCCTTAATTGCCTATCCTGGATATTTAGATAACATCACTTATACTCTTAAAGGAAATGGAAGGGCGGAAGTAACTTATCCTGAAACGATTACAACTAGCGACCTAGAACTTGCTTCTCGTGTTTTAGAACAAGACTTACCATTCTATATTGCGTCCCTTGCTCCAAAGCAGGAAGTAAAGGAAGTAGTTGCCAAAGTGGCTGAAAAAGAAGTTGTTGTAGCGCCTATTGTTGTTGAAGAAGAAAAAAGCGAAAAAGTAGAACCAAGTCATGTAGTAGTTCAAGAAAATACACCAGTTATTGAAAAAGAAGAGATTGTTGAACCTGTAAAGGCAACTCTTCCTAGTAATAAGCTTGGCTTGAGTGTAGGGCTTAAAGCGGGTTGGAATCTTAATTTCTTTAAACTTGAAAAACCTCAAGAACTATATGAGAACTATATGCAAAATGGTTTCTCGTTTGGTTTTGCACTTCATTATGAGTTTACTAAAGCGTGGGGACTTAACCTTGATACTACCTTCAATTTACTCAACGCTTCACAGTTTAAGAATTCTACTATTTCTTGGACTAAGGATGAGACTAAGTATGAAAGCTATGAATTCTTCTTAGGACCGTCTTATACTTATCATATCAATGAGAAGTTTAAGCTTAGAGTGGCTGTAGGCCTAGATTTGGGACTTTTGAAGATTAATTCACAAGCTTTTAATTATTCTTTAGGCGTTGCAGGACAAGTTCAAGCTATTTGGAATATAGGAGACTTTGAGTTGTCTACAGGATTGAGATATGGAGTAGGCCTTACTAATAACTGGGCTAATAATTCCTTACCAGTTGGCTCCTTCTACTCACTGCCAATGAATGTTAATATGTGGGTTGGCTTTAGTTATCGTTTTTAAAAGTTAATTTTGAGCAAAATAATACCCTGTAGACTTTACAGGGTATTATTGTTTTCAAAGCATTGTTGAGATGATATCTGAACACTTCATATACATTCGGGGGATATGGAAAGGTCCTTTATAGAAGTTACCTTTAATAGGTGTTGCAAGGGTTCCATCTCGGTGGAAGTAACCATACCATTCACCATATTCATGGTCTACAAATCGATCTGAGATGTATTTATCTACCATTTCGAATTTATCAAGCCATTTTTGGTCTTTTGTAATGGAGTAAGCCATCAAGGTTGCAATAGCAGCTTCACATTGTGGCCACCAGAATTTCATGTCTTGATGGTATTCAGAAAGGCTCTTACCGAGGGCATCTCTATATTGGATGATACCACCGTTGTTATCGTAATCCCAACCAAGTTCAAATTCCCAAGTAAGCATTTTGAGTCCAAGGTCGATTAAATCTTGTCGGTTACGTGTTAAGCCTTCATTCATGATAAACCAAGCACCTTCAATAGCGTGTCCTGGGTTAAGAATTCTACCTTCAAAGTGGTCTGCTTGGAAAGTTCCATCAGGTGCACATTGCTCAAGTACTAAATGCATATCCTCTCTGACAAAGTAAGTCTTAACTTCTTCAAGGAGTTTATCCATATAAGAATTGAACCAATCTGCCTTTTCTGGGAAAGCAGGTCTTAATTCACTTAATACATTAAGTAGAATCATAGGGCCACCAAAAGCAATAGAAGGGGTTTCAAACTTAGGAATTAAAAGGCCTGGAGTAGTTCTTAGGTGTTCAACAAATTCAAGCAACTTAAAGGCTTTGTCGTTGTACTCTTTTTTACCAGTTACTCTTGCATAGGTTGCAAAACCGATAATTGCAAAGGTTTCTGAGAAGAAATATCTTAGTCTCTTAATGACCGGTTTTCCGTCTTTAGTAACTCTAAAATACATTCTTCCGTCTTTTGGGTCGAAACAGTGATCTTCTAAGAATTTAATTAGTGAATTTGCTGCTTCTAAATATTCCGCCTTTCCATATTTTTCATACGCAGTTGAGAAAGTCCAAAGCGCACGACCTTGGAACCAGACTGATTTGTCTGAATCTAGTAGTGAGCCGTCTCTGTCAAGTGCTGTGTAAATACCGCCATTTTCTCTATCCATACCATGGTTTAACCAGAAGGGTAGAACGCTTTCAGTTAGTTCTTTTTCATATCTTTGTTTAATGTTTTGAAGATTGATACTCATAACTTCTCCTCTCTCCTTAGTGATATTAAAACTAAATCCATAATGCCTCTCTTTTCTATATTTGACAAGATGTAAACCTAGCGAAAAAAACTTGTATCCCAATTATTTTACATAAATTACACTTGATGGTGGTTTAGTATAAATAAAATGGAACATAATTCCAAAAAAATGTTGAAAAAATAATGCTTGACAGATTAGAAAAAGTGAAACTAGTATACAAGTAGAAGAGTTCCATTATTCTTAGAAAGGAGAATATTATGAAGAAATTTATTGCTATCTTGTTAGTTGCTCTATTAGCATTAACAACAGTATTTGCACAAGGCGCAAAAGAAACAGCTACAACAGCTGCTCCTGCTACTGCAAAAACCGAAATTACATGGTGGTCATTCCCAACTTTTGGTCTTGACGGAGCTACCGAAGCTGAATTAATCAAAGCTTTTGAAGCTGCTAACCCAAACATCACAGTTAAACTCGAAATGATCGACTTTACCTCTGGTCCTAACAAATTGACAGCTGCTATCGAAGGTGGCGCTGCTCCTGACGTATTATTTGATGCTCCGGGTAGAATCATTGAATACGGAAGAAACGGTAAGTTAGTTGCACTCGATGGTATGTTTACCTCTGAATTAAAAGCTGATGCAACTTCTGCTGCTTTATTAAACGCTTGTTCTGATGGAACAACTTATTGGATGTATCCACAATCTTCTTCCCCATTCTGTATGAGTATTAACAAAGAAATGTGGGAGAAAGCTGGCGCTTGGCAGTATGTAAATACTGAAGGTGCTCGCACTTGGACAACAGAAAACTTTGCTAAAGCTATGGAAGCTTTAGGAAAAGCTGGTTATGTTGGTCTTAACGTTTACTGCGGTGGACAAGGTGGAGACCAAGGTACAAGAGCTTTAGTTAGCAACCTTTACAGTGCAACTATTGCTAATGCTGACTATACTAAATATACAATGGATTCTCCAGAAGGAATTAAGGGTTTAAAACTCTTACTCGACCTTTACAAGAAGGGTGCTATTGATGCTGGTATGGGTATCGTAGCTGGTGATGAATTACAACTTTATCAACAAGAAATGATTGCTTCTTCAATCTGTTGGGGTACTTCCAATGCTAAGAACTACAAATCTGATGCTTATACACAATTTGTAATTCCATTCCCATCAGAAGATGGCAAACCAGCTCTTGAATATTTAGTAAACGGTTTCTGCGTATTCAATAATAAGAATGATGCAAAAGCTGAAGCTGCTAAGAAATTAATCGCTTTCATCTGTGACGATCCAACTTACGGACCAAAAGCAGTTAAAGCAACTGGTGCTTTCCCAATCAGAGCTTCTTTCGGCAACCTCTACGAAGGCGATGCTCAATATGAATTACTTGCAGAATTTACCAAATACTATGGTGGTTACTACAACACAATGAAAGGTTTTGCTGCAATGAGAACACAATGGTGGAATATGCTCCAATTCATCTTCTCAGGTGATAAGAGTGTTGAGACTGCTGTAGCTGATTACGCAAAAGCATCAAACGCTAATTTATAGGTTTGAATTAACTTTAGCCTCTCCTCTTTAACTTTACGAAGGGGAGAGTTTTTTTTCACTCTTAGGAGGCTTGCAAAAGCTATGGAAAATGAAAAGGCTTTAAAAAAGAATAAAATGGGCATGAGCCATGCCATTCAGCGTCAGCAGAACATTGTAAGCTACATATTCTTGCTTCCCTTTGCGCTGTTTTTTATTGGATTTGTACTAATTCCGATGGGCATGGGAATCGTAACCAGTTTCTTTAATTATAAGATGAACGCTTTCGAGTTCAATGGACTTACTAACTACATTAGATTGTTTAAAGATCCTGTATTTTTAAAATCTTTAAGAAATACTTTTGTAATTGTAATTACTTCTGTTCCGTTAGTTGCAATTTTCAGTTTATGGGTTGCCTCTGTAATCTTTGATAAAAATAGTACTTTTACATCTGTATTTAGAGGTGTTTTCTATTTACCAGTTGTTATGGGTACTGTTCCTGTAGTTGTAGTTTGGAAGTGGATTTTTAATGCTTATTTTGGCATTTTAAACTATCTTTTTAAAGCTTTAAACTTAATGCCACAGAACCTCAGATTTGAGTGGTTAGGAAATAAGAATACTGCTATCTGGTGTATTCTTGCAATTTTGTTTACTACAAGTATCGGCCAACCAATTGTCTTATACATTGCGGCTTTAGGCAACGTTGATAAGTCGATTACAGAAGCTGCAGAAGTAGATGGGGCTTCAAAGCTAAGAACCTTCTGGATGGTTAAATGGCCTTCAATTATGCCAACTACCCTTTATATTATTGTTATCACAACAATTAATAGCTTCCAGTGCTTTGCTTTGATACAGTTGTTAACTTCTGGCGGTCCGTCCTATTCAACCAGTACTGTAATGTACTACTTGTATGAACAAGCCTTCACTTATTACGACTATGGATATGCTAACAGCATGGGTGTTATTCTCGCAATCGTTATTGCAGTTTTCTCAGCACTCCAATTTAGAGTGATGAAAACAGATAATTAGAGGAGTTTATTATGGAAATCAAAAAAAATTCTGTTTACAGTGTAATTTCTCTAATCTTCTTAGTCTTGATTGCACTCTTGTTTCTTTTCCCATTTTATTGGATCGTTACCGGTTCCTTTAAACCAAATCCTAATGCTATTCCACCAGATTGGATTCCTAAAGCCTTATCTTTAAAGCATTATGTAAAGCTCTTCAAACAACCTGCAGGTATTTGGTTCTTTAACAGTGTTTGGATGTCTTTAAGCTCAATGGCTTTAGTTTTAATAACTTCTTCAATGGCTGGTTATGTTTTAGCTAAAAAACGATTCTCAGGACGTAAGATAATCTTCTCCTTGTTAGTTTGTGCAATGGCACTTCCAAAACAAGTAGTCTTAGTACCTCTTGTAAGAATTATGAATACTATAGGGCTTTACAATGGTCTTTTAGCGGTAATCTTACCATCTGTCGGTTGGCCGTTTGGTGTCTTCTTGATGAAGCAGTTCTCAGAGACTTTACCAACTGAATTGCTAGAGGCGGCTAGAATAGATGGCGCTGGAGAGGCTAGAACCTTCTTAAACGTTGTTTGTCCTATCATTAAACCAGCGTTTGGTGCTTTAGCAATCTTTACCTTTATCAGCACATGGAATGATTACTTCTTGCAGTTAGTTATGCTTGCTTCTCGCAATAAGCTTTCTATTGCACTAGGTATTGCAACCTTGCAAGCTGAGATGGCAACAGACTTTGGTCTTATTATGGCAGGTGCTACTCTTGGTGCTTTACCTATCGTTATTATCTTTATTGCGTTCCAAAAGTACTTTACCAACGGTATTACTATGGGTGCAGTTAAAGGTTAAAACATGGATACAAGATTAAAAAAAGCGAATTTAGTAGGATGTATAATATAAAATTATATATTATAACAAATTATAGTCAATTAAAATATTTTAAATTTTTTGTTGACAGATTAATAAACCTAAACTAGTATACAAGTAGTAGTTTAGATTACTCATGGAGGATATTGTTATGAGTGGTAAGTATCATGGAATTATTCCAGCATTTTATGCATGCTATGATGAAAAAGGTAATGTATCTAGAGAAGGCGTTCGCGCTTTAACTCAACATTTAATTGATAAAAAGGTTCAAGGCCTATATGTATGTGGTTCTTCTGGTGAATGTATCTACCAAGATAAAGAAGAGCGTAAGATTGTACTTGAAGAAGTAATGAAAGTAGCTAAGGGTAAGATTGTAGTAATCGCTCACGTTGCTTGTAACAATACACGTGATAGTGTAGAACTTGCAAAGCATGCAGAGTCCTTAGGTGTTGATGCAATTGCATCTATCCCACCAATCTATTTTCATCTCCCAGCATATGCAATTGCAGATTACTGGAATGCTATTTCAGCTGCTGCTCCTAATACAGACTTTGTTATCTACAATATTCCTCAACTTGCTGGTGTTGCTTTAACCATGCCACTTTTTGAGATGATGTTAAAGAATCCTAAAGTTGTTGCAGTTAAGAATAGCTCAATGCCTGTACAAGATATTCAAATGTTCAAAGCTAGAGGCGGAAAAGACTTTACAGTTTTCAACGGTCCAGATGAACAATTAATGTCTGGTTTAGCAATCGGTGCTGATGGTGGTATCGGTGGTACCTATGCAGTAATGCCAGAATTATTCTTGGCAATCTATGATGCTATGGGTAAGGGTGATATCTTAAGAGCTAGAAAGATTCAACACGAAGCTGATGCTATCATCTATAAGATGTGTGAAGCTAAGGGTAACCTTTATGCAGTTATGAAAGAGATTCTCAAGAGAAGAGAAGGTTTACAATTAGGTGGTGTTAGAGCTCCACTTGCAAATCTTTTCCCAGAAGATGAGAGTGTTGTAACAACTGCACAAGCTATGATTGAAGAAGCTATTAAAGCTTTATAATAAGGAAATAATATGATTTTTGATTCATTAGAAAATTTAAGTTTATATGCTCCTGTAATTCCTCAACTTCAAGCAGCTATTGTATTAATCAATGATCCAAACTTTGATTTAACACCAGGCGCGCACACCACCGCTATTGAAGGTCTTCGCTATAATGTAGCACAATATGAAACATTAGAAGGGGATAAGGAATTTGAGATTCATAAGAAGGAAATTGATGTTCAGATTATGATCTCCGGACAAGAGTATATTGCAAGTGCTCCTAGAGCATTGGCTGAAATGGCAGGGCCTTATGATGAGAAGGGCGATGCTATGATGGTACAAGGGGATTATAGTGAGAAACTAAAACTAGCTGAGAGAAAAGTTGCGATCTATTTTCCAGGAGAACCTCATAAGCCAGGTTTAGCTGTAAACAAAAGTCAAAAAATTAAGAAGGTAATATTTAAAATCGTATTCTAAAGGAGAATAAAATGAAAAAAGTTTTATCAATTGTTGCACTGTTGTGTCTCATTATGGTACCGGTTTTCGCTAATGGTGGTAACGAAGGAACCACAGCTACAGCTGAAAAGAAAGTTGAATTAAAGTTAGGTTTCCAAGCTAATGCTGGTTCTAACGAATACTTAGCTGCTGAAGTTTTTGCTAAAGAAGTAGAAGCTTTATCTGGTGGTTCAGTTTCATGTAAGATTTACGCAGGTGGACAACTTGGTGATGACAGATCTATGTTAGAGCAAGTTGCAGCTGGTGCTATGGATATGGTAT
>CAYYEN010000043.1:0-11392 GCA_964470795.1 uncultured Spirochaetaceae bacterium
TTAAAAGCGGTTATACTCAAACTCTTTGTACTTCTCTAGAAGAAGCGAGTTTTCAAACTCAAAGTGGTATAGAAAACCAACAACTTAGAAAAGCTCATATCATGGAAGTTTAAAGAGAAGCGGTCTTCTCCCAAAGCTTTTCAAGTGAGTAGAAGGCTCTAAGCTCTTCACTCATTAAGTGGATTACGATATCACCGCAATCGACTAAAGTCCAGCCATCTTCACTAACACTCTTATGTCTATTACTAACTTCCATATTAAGTTCATGTAGTTTACTCCAAAGTTGATGAGCAACACCTTTAAGGTGACCAACACTAGTAACTGTTGCAACAACAAAGTAATCTGCAATGCTGTTATGCTCTCCTAAGTCAATTACTTGAACATCCTTACAATTATGTTCTGTTAAATAAGCACTAATTTCATTTGCTCTTTTTAAAACATCTTCTTTCATAAATATACTCCTACTTGTGCTATCCAATTTTGAAAAAATTCAATTTTCTCCTCCCAAGGAGCAGCATGGGAGATAAACTCATCACCAGAAAGCTTAATTATCTTTGTTTTTTTATTTATTAAATTCAGAAAACTATTTCCATCTTCATCATTAATCAACGGTTTTATCGTATCGTCAAACGTTGTTTTTCTCAAGTCTTTTTCTAATTTCCTATAACTAATTAAACCATTATTTTCTTCTTTGATAAAAGTTAAGGAATCGAACAAGCGCTCAACTCTATCCAATTCTACTTCAGAAATTTGTTTAACCTTAACCTTATCGACTTTATAAAGGGCTTTAAAAAAGTCTTGAGAAGATAAATTCTCCTCTGCTAAAATCTTACTAACCTCAAGAGGCGAGTAATCTATTATCGTACAAACTTTATCTATTTTGCTAAAGGCCACAATGGAAACAGAGTTAGTCAGTAAATAAAGCTCTTTATTCTCACTCTTACAAGAGACTAGCAATAAAAGAAAAGCAAAGATAATACTTAGTTTTTTAATCAAAGAGGCCTCCCTGCTCTAAGAAAATTCGAAGTTCTGAAGTAGAAGTTGCCACTTCTCTTTCAATTTTAGCACTATATTCAAATTCTCTGTTTACAATGTTTAAAACAATTGCTTCAAGTTTTTTAACAGCTAGAATATCTTCTCTATCGCTATCGGTTAAATGAGTACGACCAGGCTCTATGTAATCTGCTATATACAAAATTGCACCAAGTACTCCCATATCTACATTTCCCAAAGTATGATAGCGCATTGCTTTAAAAAAAGTGAAAGGACAAGTTCCTGCAACAGAGGCAAAGTTAAGCGCGGCAACAGCTCCATGAAGTAGCATTGGATTTGCTATCTCTTCAGCACATATTTCAAGCTGAGCTTTTTGGCAAATTTCTAAACACTCCTCTCCAGATAAATAGCGATAAGCATCGTGAAAAATACCTACATAAGCAGAAGCTTCAATATTTGTAGGAGAATACATTTTAGCAAGTTCTACCGCTGTATCTTTTACTCTAAGAGAGTGTTCAAAGCGACTTGTTTTTATCATGGTTGAAACTTCTTTTTCAAGCTTGGTATAGCTTATGAGCTTTAACATACTCTTTAACCCTCCTTGAAAGTCCCTCTAGTGAAAGTGAGGTTCTGATCTCAGTAGAGGATTGCTCATACTTAAGAGAGGGTATCAAATTCAGTTTGATGGGGAAAGAGGGAGATGGAACAAACCCTTCTCTTGTAAATACATAAAAATCTACTGTTTCAAGTAGCTCTTCTATTTTATACCATTTATGAAGAGTTGGAAGTAAGTCATCGCCAATGAGATAACCTATTTTCCCTTGTATAGTATATTTTTGTATAAGATTACAGATAGAATTATAAGCATAAGTAACTCCACCTCTTTCAATATCATCCCCATTTACTAATAGAGAGATTTTGTCCTCCGGATAGAGTTCTTTATAATCGAGAATAGCCAATTTTACCATCTCTAAGCGATCCTCTCCAGTTGCTGGAGAGTCCTTAGTTAATTTAAAATTATTAATATTTACAGGAGAGAGAATAATACTCTCAAAAGGTGTAAACTGAGTTGCTTGATGTAATAAAAATAAATGACCTAAATGAATAGGATCAAAAGTACCGCCAAAGAAGGCTATTTTACTTTTGTTCATCTGCATAGAAAGCTTCCTTATCCACAACTGCGGTAAAGCCTCCATTTTCAACTTTCGTAGACATCTGAGAATCATCTAAAGCCTTAATAAAGGCATATTTAACCTTCTCAACAGTTTCATCCATATAGATAGAAAGAGGTAAAACTTCTTTATCGCTTAACTTTTTACAAAGCTCTTTATAATGTTCTTCTGCCATTTCTTCATCAAATTTACTTGCAATAATAACTTGTGGTTTTTTTGCCAATTCAGGCGCGTAACTTGCAAGTTCCTCTAGCAATATTTCATAAGAAGTAAGATAATTTTCATCAGATAAATCTATAAAGAAAGCTAATAATTTAGTTCTAGAGATATGGCGAAGGAATTTAAAGCCCATACCAGCACCATCGCTAGCACCTTCAATAATTCCAGGGATATCAGCTAAGATAACATCATTATCACCTACTCTCATCGCCCCAAGCTGAGGGATTTTAGTAGTGAAAGGATAACCTGCTACTTTAGATCTTGCGTTAGTAAGCAAATTTAGTAAGGAAGATTTTCCAGCATTAGGAAAACCTACAAAACCAATATCTGCAATAACTAAGAGTTCTACCCCGATTCTCATCTCTTCACCTTTTTCACCCGGTTGAGCAAAACGAGGAGTTTGACGAGTAGCGGATCTAAAATGCCAGTTACCAAGTCCGCCTTTTCCTCCTTTTAAAAATACAAAACGATCAAGACCTGTTAAGTCTTTGATAACTTCACCAGTTTCTGCATTCTTTAAGACTGTTCCGGGAGGAACTAAGATTTCAATATCTTTACCATTTTTACCGAAACAGCGGTCGCCCATTCCGCCACCACCGTTTTCGGCACGGTAAACTCTGGTCATCTTTAAATGCCCCAGAGTTCTTAAGTTGTTTTTCACGACGAAAACGACGTCGCCGCCCTTTCCGCCGTCCCCTCCATCAGGTCCCCCTTTTGGAATGAACTTTTCGCGGTGAAAAGACACGCAACCATTTCCCCCTCTACCGGAGGAAATATCTATATATGTTTCGTCTGAAAAACCTAACATTTAATTTATTCCGTTACAATTGTAGCATATTTGCGATTATTTCTATTGATAAAGGTAACTTTACCAGTAGTAAGAGCAAATAAGGTATAATCTTTACCAAGACCAACATTTTGCCCCGGATGGATTACTGTACCATGCTGACGAACTAAGATTTCACCAGCCTTAACTAACTGACCGCCAAAGCGTTTAACACCGAGGCGCTGTGAATTAGAATCACGACCGTTGCGGGAAGAACCGCCACCTTTCTTATGTGCCATTTTCCTTCCTCCTTATGCTTCAATCTTGTTGATTGTAATTAAAGAATATTGTTCACGGTGACCTTGAGTTCTTCTATAACCCTTTCGTTTGTGGAACTTATAAACTTTGATTTTATCGCCTTTGACATCGCCCTTAACAGTAGCTGATACCTTAGCACCCTCAACATATGGAGTACCGAACTTTGCATCATTATCTGTTACAACTGCGAGAACCTTTTCAATTTCATATGGAGCATTTTCTTCCATAGAAAGTTTATCGACTTGCAGTGTTTCGCCTTCAACTGCTTTATACTGCTTGCCGAGAATTTCAACTAGTGCGTACATATTTTGTCCTTACAAGTAATTTATAAGTATTAAAACAAACCTGAGAAAAAGTGTAAATCTTATTTCCTGGTTTTTGAGAAAATAAAGAGAAAAAAACTAGTTGTCAACCTAACGGTTGGTAGATTATACTACTATTATGACTAAAGACACTATACAAGAAGTTGCAATTAATATTATTGCAGATTACGGCTATGATACCCTCACCCTTTCAAAAATTGCTGAAGAATGTAAAATTAAGAAAGCTTCCCTTTACTATTATTTCGATTCCAAAGAGGCACTTATTTCATCCCTTTATGAGCAATTTTCCAAAGAGATAAGAAAGCTCGGAATTTCTATCAGCTTTGAACAAGGAGTAGAGACTATCATCAATAAGACCTTTTTACATTGGAAGAAGATATACACCAAGGATAACTACTTACCCTATCTTTCCCTAATCTTTCAGCGTCGTGAAATTGATGAAAGAGCCGCTGAAATTTCTAATAGTTTAACACTCATGATCCAAGCACAAAGTCAAGCTGTTATTGAAAACCTATTAGCCCGTCATGAGTGCATAATAAAAGATAAAGAGCTCCTTACAGAGCTCTTTAGTTCCACCTCAATCTTTTATTTAGAAAACGATAGAGATGAAAATTTATTTTTACCTAAGTTTATTGCACTCTTCTTACATTGATTCTAAGAAAGGGATACCAACTAAACTAAAGGCATTCTTTAAAACTTGAAGAACTGCTTTAGCCATTCTTACTCTGGCAACGATTAACGCATCTGTTTCCGCTTTAAGAATTTGGTTATCATGATAATAACGACTAAAGGTCTTAGAAAGTTCATAAAGGAAGTTGCAGATAACAGACGGATCATAGTTTTCTGCCGCTTTCTTAACAGCTTCAGGATAGGAGCTTATTAACTTAATAAGTGCCACTTCATCTTCCAACTTTAAAAGGGAGGGGTTAAAAGCAACACCTTCAACTTCCTCATACTTTCGCATCATGGAAGAAATACGCGCACCCATATATTGTAGATAAGGGCCAGTATTACCGGTAAACGCGATAGATTCTGCTGGGTTGAAAACCATATCTTTAGTAGGGGTTACTTGTAATAGGTAGTAGTTAAGCGCAGCAAGTGCTATCTTACGGCTAGTTGCATCAACATCACCGACAGCCCCTTCTCTCTCTTTTGCAACAATTTCTTCTTTTGCAAGATTAGATAGTTCAGAAAGTAAATCATCAGCATCAACAACTGTACCCTCACGAGACTTCATTCTACCGTTTGGAAGGTTTACCATGCCATAAGAGAGGTGGAATAGTTCTTCTGCCCACTTATAACCTAATTGCTTTAAACAATAGAATAATACTTTAAAGTGATACTGTTGTTCAGAAGCTACTACATAGATTAGACGATCGAAAGGATAATCTTTATGGCGTTCAACCGCAGTTCCAATATCTTGAGTAATATAAATTGAAGTCCCATCTTTTCTAAGCAGTACTTTGGTATCGAGGCCGATGGAAGCTAAATCAACACGAATGGTACCGTCTTCAGCTTTATAAAAGACTCCGTTATCAAAACCTTTAAGAATTTCAGATTTACCGAGGCGATAAGTTTCACTCTCATAATAATATTTATCAAAGTTAATTCCCATATTCTTGTAGCTTTCAGCAAGGCCTGTAAGGGTCCACTCATTCATTAATCTCCATAAAGAGAGAATTTCTTCATCGCCATCTTCCCACTTTTTAAGCATAGCTTGTGGTTCGCTGTTTGCTTTAGCTTTTGCTTCTTCTGCAATCTTTGCTTTTTCAGCTTCGCTTACCTCTCCAGCTTCTAAGAGAGCTTTTTCAACCATTTCTTTTTCATATTTAGCATAACGTACATAAAAAGAACCTACAAAGTGATCCCCTTTAATTCCAGTAGATTCTGGAGTTTCTCCGTTACCAAACATTTTATAAGCCCACATACTCTTACAAATATGTACACCACGGTTGTTAATTAAATTTACTTTTTTAACCTCTGCACCGTTTGCTTTTAGTAAAGCAGATACAGATTCTCCAAGGCTATCATTTCGCATATGGCCTAAATGGAGAGGTTTATTTGTATTAGGGCAAGAAAATTCAACCATGACCTTTTTACCGTTCAAACTCTCATTCTTACCGTAATTATTCTCTTCTTTTTCAACTTTATCAAATAAAGCAGAGGTAAGAGTAGAGTAATCGAGTTTGACATTAAGGTAAGCACCTGCTAATAAAAGCTCACCTGAAGGTAAATCAGTTCTCTCTTCTAATTTAGCTTTTACGCTCTTAGCAATTTCAACAGGAGATGTGTGAAATAACTTTGCATAAGCAAATAAAGGAAAGGCGACATCTCCTAATTCAGCTTTAGGAGGTACTCCCATACCCATCTCAGGTAAAGCTACCTCTATATTCTTTTCTTGTGCCATTTTACTAATGGTCTCAACTACTAAATTTTTCCATAAATTCTTAATATCTTGCATACATTATCCTTACTAAACACTATACAAAAACTGCCCTTGCTTGCCAAGTTGTTAAGCCGTAAATTCTAGACTAAGCGTATTGTAACTTCGCCAGAGGATAGATGTTCAACTTCCCCATTCTCATATTTGACCACTAAATGCGCTTTTTCATCTAAATCAAGCGCAAAAGCTGGACGAATAGAATCATTCTTAATAACATTAATAGGTTTGTTTAAGACAAAACAACGACTCTTATACTCACTAAGAAAATCTGAAGCAAGGGTCTTATTAAGAGCTTTGACTAAAAGTCCTAACACTTCAGCGCGACAGAGCGGAGCTTTTCCCTTAGGATAAAGCGAAATTGCTATATCTTTAAGCTCTGGAGGAAAAGCAGGTATTTCGTAATTGATGCCAATGCCAATTATAATGTCTTCTACTTGTCCAAGCTCCATATTAACCACACCCTCAGTTAAAATACCTACCAATTTCTTGCTCTTATAATAAACATCATTGACCCATTTGATAGAAAGGGTTTCTCCACTGACTTCTTCTAAGGCTTTACAAACTGCAAGGGCAGAAGCTGTAGTTACCAATTCACTCGATTTTATATGTTCTGTTGGTAGTACTAAGGAAAAATAAATACCACCAAGGGGAGAGCTAAACACTCTACCCCGTCTACCTCTTCCACCTTTTTGCTCTTTGGCAACTACTATAAAAGGTGCTTTATTGCCAGAGGATAATAATCTTTTAGCCTCGCTATTAGTAGAATCAATTTCTTCATAATAAAAAAGAGATAACTCAGGAGGTAAAAAAGAAGCAATATATTCAGGAATTAAGACATCCGGTTTATTAACCAGGCGATAGCCGTTACTTTGTTCAGCAACGATTTCAAAGCCTTGCTCGACTAACGAACCTATAGCTTTACGTACTGCCACTCTTGATTTATCTAAACTCTTTGCAATCTCTTGTCCAGAGATTACCCCACCCTCAGCCTTTATTAATTGTATTATTACCGCTTGTTTTACATTCATAAGAAAATAATACCAAGACTCTTGATTCTTTTCAACTTATTATTGTAAACTCCATTTCGAAAGAGGTTTACAATATGAACAAAAACTCATTAATTCAAACATTATTAGTAGCGCTTTTTGCCGCTCTAATTTCAGTTGGTGCATATCTAAAGATTATGGTCATTCCACCAGTACCTATCACCTTACAAACTTTATTTATAGTTTTAGTAGGCTTACTATTACCTTTAAAGCTCTCCCTTTCAAGTATCTTAGTTTACTTGTTTATCGGAGCAATAGGTCTTCCTGTTTTCACTTCCGGTGGCGGCCTTGGAGCTCTCTTAGGACCAACAGGTGGTTACCTTTTTGGTGCAATTCCAGCAGTTATTGTAGGTTCTTTATTAATGAAGTTTAACAAAAAGAATAATATCTGGTTATTACTCCTTATTGCTTTAGTTGAAACTATTCTGATTTATGCAGTTGGTCTTCCATGGCTTGGAATAACTCGCCACCTTAGCGTGACTAAGACTTTAGTTGGCGGTTTATATCCTTTCTTAATTGGTGATACTCTTAAGATAATTGTTGCAGCCCTAGTTGCAAAAGCAGTAAAAGGCAAAGTTGATTTGTTGCTTACTAAGAATACTGAAGAAGAAAATTAATCAATACTTTCTTATTATGATAGCCTTTCTAAAAAAAGAGAGGCTATTTTTTTGTTCTTACTTAACTAATTATCTAAATATTTCTATAATCCATCTATGAAATTTACCACAGATGAATACCTTACCCCTTATCTACAATCGTTTAACCGAGTAAAAAATGTTGCTCACTTTCATGGCTGCCATGCAATTCCTAAAATTAAAAATATTAAAAAGATTACTGATGGTTTAATGGACCTCTTCTTTCCCGGCCGCGATGATAGAGACCAAGATTGTACGCTAGAAGAATCTGTAAAACGAAATCTCGATTATGTTGTTGAAAAACTATCTAAAGTAATAGATTTAGCTTACAACTTTGATGGGAAAACCCCAGAAGAAAGTGAAGAACTAACCACTATTGCTTTAATTGATTTTTGTACTAAACTTCCAACCCTTCGAAGATTACTTAAAAAGGATGCAGAGGCTGGTTTTGCCGGAGATCCAGCGGCTAAGAACCTACATGAAGTTATTCTCTGCTACCCTGCAATAAGAGCACTGGCAATTCATAGAGTAGCTCATGAACTGTTTAAGCTTGGAGTTCCTCTAATTCCTCGAATGCTTAATGAAGTGATGCACTCTGAGACCGGAATTGATATTCATCCAGGAGCAGAAATCGGGGAAAGCTTCTTTATCGATCACGGCACCGGCGTTGTTATTGGCGAGACGACTGTGATAGGAAACAACGTAAAGCTTTATCAAGGTGTTACTTTAGGTTCTCTTTCCTTTCCAAAAGACGGATGTGGCTTGCTCATTAGAGGAACTAAACGACACCCTACTATTGGCAATAATGTCACCATTTATGCCAATGCTACAATTTTGGGAGATATTAAGATCGGGGACTATTCCATAATTGGAAGCTCAGCTTGGATAAAAACTGATATTGAACCCAACTCAAGAGTCCTTATTCCAGAGCCTGAAATTATTATCAGTCACAGAAAACCTAAATCAAATTAATTGTTACGCTTAAATCCTGATTTATCTTTTTAATAACTCCCTTATAAAGCTTACCTCTTTCGATATTCTCTCCAATTAGGCGAGCTTTTAAGTAGTTACCAGTAGTTCCGTGCCATAGGCCCGCTTTACGATTTTCCGCAAGTACTTCAACAGTTTTTCCCAGTTGACGATCTAAATACTTTTGAGTTAGTTCTGTTGACAACTCTCTAAGGATTTGTGCTCTTTCATCTCTAACCCTTTCTTCCGGTTTGTCTTTAGTTTTAAAGAGTGGAGTATCAGGGCGAGGGGAAAAAGGAAATACATGAAGTGCTGCAAATTGATTACGCTTTAAAAACTCAACAGTCTCCTCAAACTCTGCCTCTCCTTCACTTGGAAGACCTGCAATTACATCGCAAGCAATAAAAGGATCATCTTTTACACTTCTCAGCTGACTAATTATCTTTTCTAAGTGCGATTTTGAATATTTTCTATCTACCCGCTGTAATACTTTATCTGAGGCTGATTGCACAGGAATATGAAAGTGAGGATGTAAATGTTCACTTTTACAAGCCTCGATTAGTGCATCATCAATATGATCTGGCTCCATAGAGCTTAGACGAAGTCTGGTAGTGGGTAAAAGAGTGGGAATTAAATCTAATAAGAGTTTTCCAAGTCCTCCATCTTCATGGTTATACATTGTCAAATTGACACCGGTTAAAACAATTTCTTCAAACCCTGCATCTTCTAGCGCTTTAACCCGCTCTATAATTTCTTTTTCTTCCAAAAATTGTGATTTACCTCTAACCACATGCACTCGGCAATAAGCGCAAGCGTTATCACAACCATCTTGAATCTTTAAATAGGCTCTTGAATGGTAGGAAAAAGATGAGGCGGCGTAATCAAAAGGAGTGGTTTTAACATCTGAAAAGCTTTTAAGGGATTCTAGCAAACTCATACCACTTTCAAGGGCTGTATTAATATGTAAGGGAAGTGATAATATTGCAGCCTTTTTAGCCAAAGGAACAACAACTACCTTAGAATCAATTTCACCGATACTATCAGCATAGCAACCAGTTACTAAAACGACTGAGCCATGTTTACAAAACAGTCTTATCATTCGGCGCGCTTTTTGTTCCGCTTTGCTAGTTACTGTACAGGTATTAACGATTACCAAATCTGATAAATCATTCTCCCCTACAATATTAAAGCCTGCTTTTCGAAAAGCATCTAAAATCGATTCTGATTCACATTGATTTAATCTACAGCCGAGCGTATATACAGATACATCCATTATTTATACTCCTGTTCAGCTAAAGAATTTAATACTTTTTCAATCGAAATTTGCAAACTTAGTCGCATTTCCTTAGCATAAGGATTAAAGCGTTGTAAGTCATAAAACAACTGTAAAGGGTCATTACAAGTTTGTTCCACAATGCTAATTAAGCTCTTATAACCTTGAGTTGCAATAGCAGTGGGTTTCATCTCCATCTTTTCAAGCATACGACCTACAAAGTGTGTAACGCCTTGTGAATATGCGGCTTGTTTATCATGCTCTCTCGCACTCATTTGGCTAACTGCTAAATTCCAAGTAAGAAATTCATTTTTTATTAGTTGATAATTCTTATCACTTTCATCTATTGGACATAATACAATGGGAAGTCCCGCTACCCCGTTTTTACCAGAATCGGGTCCAAACATAGGGTGAGTTGGTATTATAGTCACCGCATGAAGAGATTTTTGCATCCACTCTTGCGGGTAAGTTTTTACAGAACAGGTATCTAATACGATAGCGCCAGGTTTAATCTTATCTTTAACACTATTAAGTACTTTTTCAAAAGCTGAGATAGCGACGCAAAAGAAGATTACATCTTGGTTTAAAACTTCTTCTTCAGATACAACTTTTACGTTTTCAATACTCTCATGAGTAGAGCGCGAATAACCTACCACCTCATGATTATGAGAGGCTAAACACTTTGCCCAAAAGGCACCAAATCTTCCTAATCCATAAACACCAATTTTCATAACTTCAAATTAAAAGAAATTGATTTCTTTTACAATAACAGAGAATGCTTATTTAGTGTAAATACAAATTATTTTCCTTTCTGTCAGTATAGTTTCGTTTTTAACCTTTAAAAAATACTAATTTGGTACTACAATGGAGGTACCTTTAATAGGAGAGTTAAAAATGACATTTTCAGAAAAGATGAAAGGTTTAAGTAAAGAAGCCCAAAAGACTTTAGTACTTGCAGAAGGCCTAGAAAAAAGAACAGTTAAAGCGGCTAGAATCATTATGGATGAAGGACTTGCTAAAGGTGTTATCCTTGTAGGAGCAGAAGCTGAAGTTAAAGCAGTTTGTAAAGCTGAAGGCGTTTCCCTCGACGGAATTACTATTAGTGATCCAAACACTAGTGATTTAAAAGCAGAATTTGCTACAGAATATTATAATCTTCGCAAACACAAAGGGATGACTGAAGAACAAGCTTTAATCGATATCGTAGATTCCCTCAGATGGGGTTCTATGTTAGT
>CAYYEN010000044.1:0-11292 GCA_964470795.1 uncultured Spirochaetaceae bacterium
TGATGATCCTACCATTCCATAAAGCATATTTTCTGCATTTGGCCGATGATTTGCTAATGCTTCTCGTAAAGTAGGTCCATTCTTTTCTGCAGCTTTAACTCTATCGTCAATTTCCCTCATTATATCTTCTGCAGTTTTTACCGTTGCAAAGCTACAAGCACCCTTGACACCATTGCGTTCCATCGTTGATGAATTATTCATGATATCACGATTGAAATATACAGGCACCGATGTATAATCTTTGATGCTTTGCTGCCACTTATCCATCGAAAGAAAACTGTCCCAATTACCAGAATCACTATACTGAGAAAGCACATCTTTCATCGCAGCACTGTAATCAGCCTTGTCTAAGTAGCTCGATACCTCTAATTCTTCATCTTCCTGTGCGTTCTCCAATATGTTATTAAACAGTGCATCTACTCTTGCTTTATCTGCTGAAGAAGTGTTTCCTGTTTCCAAATTAAGAACCATCATTTCAGAATAGTCACAATTCCTTGGATCAATAATCCATGCATGAACTGTTCTCTCAAAGCTATCTCCCTCTGCTGTTCTGCCCTTTAATACATAAAGAGGATTATCTTCGGCATACACATCAGAATGATGTATTTCTATACTCTCCCCAGTTTTAGGGTTTGAGAACGATATCAATGGTTCATTCACTTTACTTCCACTATTTACGTCATTCAAAGTATAATTAAATTTGCTGCTTAATACTCTTCTATTGTTGTTTGCTGCAATTTGGTCATTAATTGGCCAACCAGTTCCAACTCCACCTACTGTCATAAATACTACCCTCCATATTTTTACAGTTATAGCTGATCTGTCATTCACAGCTACTCCGCTCTCCTGAAAGGTCCGAGCGGTAAATGTATTATTTTATGCTCTTCCGTTAAAATGAAATTCCTTTTGCTTGTGATCATCACACCATTTTTGAAATGCCTCATCAACATGGTTTACTATAGAATCATTTCTATCTTTCTTCCTATAATCATTATCAATATTCATGTAATATTTGAGAATTCCATCAACTGTATCAATCAATTTACTCTCACTTACCATGGAACCTTTAAATAAGCAATTCCATGATTTATTTAGTGATGCATTAACAAGTTTTTCATATGTCATTGCCTTATATTCAAAACCTTCATTTCCAGAAACATGAACCTTCCCATCATATATACTAAAGGCATATATTTCTCTGCATAAATCTTCATCATATTGAACTATCTTTTCTGAACTCTCCGCTTTACTCATAGAAGAAAGCATTCTTTCTAATAGTTCACCTCGACGCTCTGGCTGAAAAATACTTTTATCGTAACAAGCTGTTGAGTCTGAATCTATTAATCCATTTGTTTTAACTGGTGGTGTATCATTAGATTTACCGCATAAAGAATTATTTGTTACTTCTTCTGAAACCGCATTCGATGCAGATCTGTCATAATATATATTATTTGAATCAACATGATTCTGAATTGCTTCCATTTTGCCTATTTCCTTTTGTGATTATTAACATACAAAGCGACCCCAGAATCATTCAATCAATCCATTGATTCATAGAGCCGCTATCCATAGCTTTCATATTCATATAATATTGTTATCGGAATGTTCTCTTATCAAATTCGTTATATGTCAAAATTGGAACAATTATGTCAATTTTGGAATTATAAACGCATTACCCTAAGTTCATCATCCTATAATAATCTCCAAACATGTTAGGTTTGCTTGGTGTTAAAAATTTCACTCCTAGTTCACCCAGGAAGTCATCTATCTTCTTAGAATCTGCCTTTCTTAAGTTTTTACCATAGTTTAGTTCCATTAACAGAATTTGACTCTTAGCTTCAGTATCATCAGTACCCTTACCTTTATCTGCTGTTTTTATATACTCAAGCAAACTCTTAGCACTTTTTTCCGTGATGAGATTAGTATATGCATACACAAAATCATCTGGTGGAACAAAATCTCTATCGACAACATCTGTCGTATTCTCATGGTCCATCCAATAAAAATTAGTCTGATACTGACAAACATTCCAAACTCCATTAAATGAAAGGCCACCATCTACAATGAATTTAGTATTCTTCTCAACAGTTTCGTATTCTACCCTAGATGCTCCATTCTGATCTGCAATCTCATCTAATGTATTTCTTATTAAGTTCTGCATATTTTCACATTGCTTGTAATATTTCGAATCATAATATACTGTACCTTTTACAGATGAGTACCTATCTGTTTCTGTTTCCTTTGCTCCTGTGCTTTTCCAATATTCACTAGCTGCATCTTGATTAGCATTTACAGCCTGTCTTGTATTTGCTCTTGATAGATATTCATACAAATCTGACATCACAGCTGACACTTTAACTTTTGAACTATGATCGTCTTTTCCAAGACTCCCAGCTGCATATTGTTTTACATAGTCATATATCTGTTTTTTCACATCGTCTTCGCTAATCTCTCCAGAATAGAAATCCTTCATTAATGAAGTTGTAGCATAAAACAAGAAATCTTTTTCCGCACCAGGAATTCCAGCTTCTCCAATAGCCCTTAATCTTGACTTATCGTAGGTTTCAGACATGTAAGATTCTGTAATCTGAGCAAAACTGACTCTTTCATAGGTATCAAGATTTTTCCCTGAAACTTTTAAGTTTGTTGTGCCTTCACTGTATTCTTCACAATTCATTCCTTGATAAGCATCTATTTTTCCATAAGCACTACTATATTTTGATATTTCCATGTATTTCCCCTCTTAAGCATTAGCTACAAATTTAGGTAATGCATCATACACTTCCGTAAGTGGACTCCAATTCTTCAGGTCAAATTCATCATTATCACTATCTTCTTCATCCTCAGCATCAGAAAAAACATCTCCACTTTCCTTGCTATTTTTCTTATTCGCTTCTTCCATTGTATTAGGTAATTTTTCGTATGCTCCGGACTTATGAAATTCAGTAGAAATACGATTTACCGCTGCATAAATGAATTCTCTGTCAGGATCATTTTTTGATATTCCTGTTAATGAAGATGAAATAATTCGGTCTGCTTCTTCTTTACTTCTTGCATGCTTAAGCTGCTCCTCTACTGCTTCAGCCATTCTCTGTACTCTTAGTGCATGTGCATACATGATAGGATTGGTCTTCTGCAGATAATTCATTTCCTTTTGAGAGAGCTTTTTACCTGATTTAAGCTTTGCCATAATCTGGGCATCCATCTTAGCCCTATCCTCATCAGACATCTTTTCTATGTCATTTCCACTTTCCAATATGTATTCAGCTAATTCTTTTGTATTTGTAATCTTTTTAGTTTCTTCCTGCTTTAAGTTAAAACAAATATTCATACTCAAATCTCCAAAATAAAAAAGACGCATCTTCCGATGAATTTCAATCCATTGAAAAATACGCCTTCCATTGCTACTTTATATATCGACAGCAATTTTATTTTTATTAACCCTAAATACAAATATTATCCTACTTTGTCCTACTTTTCTTGATTAATATCACAGTTCCAGCAATTATAAATGCTATTCCTGCTACTCCACCAATGACAATACTTAGTGGCGAAATAATAGCTGCAAGCAAAATAAATATACCGACAATCAGTAATGCTATTCCCATATATTATGCTCCTAATTCTTTACTTCATACTGTTATTTATTCTATCAAATATATCAAGCCAAAGTTTTTCCTGTTTATCAGCATCTTTAGGGTTCTTAGACTGCAATAACTTCATTTCGTCTGTACTTATAACAAGTCGCTTAGAATTATTTATGAACTGATAATCATGATCTTTAGTTGTTGATGCGGACTTTATATAAATATCTGCATCTGGCTCCTTCTCATGAATCTTATCAAAGATATCACCATAAGCCCATTTATATGCTCCAGCATACTCTCTAAATACACCACTTGTATCTCCATTAGCCCTAGCTTCTTCAAGTGCTGTCCTGTGCTTTGCATATGTATCCGGAGCATCCTTCTTCATGCGCTCTATAATGCTAGAGTATTCCTCTGGTTCAAAGCTCATCATAATATTACGCTCATCTCTTGTAATATTAATCTTGAATGGGCTTTCCTCATAATACACTATGCTTTCTTGAAAAGCTTTTATCTTTGCTTCTCTTTCGGCTTTCTGTTCTTCTGTCATCTCTGGTACTGTAATCTTACCATTTGCACCAACATAGCCTTTCATTTTGTCCTTAAGCCACTGAGCATCCTCGTCAGAAAGCGCTTCTAGCTTATATTCCTTTGTTTCACGACCAAGTGATTTCTTAAGTTCCTGAAGTGCATCCAATGATTCCTTAATTTTTGCATCTTCAGCTGCTCTCTCTTTTCCAAAACGGCTATCCACAAAGTCATCAAACTCCTGCTGAAGAATATCAAGTTCCTCTTCTCTTGTAAGTTTTCTGAATCCATCTTCAGATGTAGGATCTTCTACGTAACGAACTCTGGTTCCTTCATCATAACCTTTGTTAATCTCATCAACCAAAGATTTGAAACCTTCGCTTAGTGCAGCAATCTTTTCCTCATTTGTATGATGAACATACACAGCTTCACCACGCTCATTCATTTCATAACTGCTTGGAATCATCTGTGAAAACTTACTCTCATATGATTCTATAGGCTGATGCTCAGACATATATGCAATCTGAGCTGCAGTTTCAAATGGATCAGCGCTTCCAGGAAGCTTGCTACCATGGAGAGCCTTTAATCCTTCCTCTGATATATTCACTTCTACTGCAGGCATATCAGAGTATGCACTCGCCACAGTAGTGGGATTACTATTCTGACTCTTTGCGGAATCCAAAAGATTCAGTTGTGGTGGTCTGTATGTATAACCATTTATATTTCCGTATAATGCTATACCCATAAAGCAATCTCCTTTAAAAAGTTTTATACTGAAAAATTGAATCTATCTCCGGATTTGCTGTCTGCTATATTAGCCCAATCCACTTTTTCCAATTTATCAAGAAATTCATTTATAGAATCAGCTTCAATCGTGGTTCTCTTAACAGAATCCTTTGTATCCTTCTCATAAGGATTCTTCTTATGCGCACGTCTCTCTTCAGCCTTTTTTTCTTCTGCTTTCTTTTCTCTCGATTTTTCAAGACGTTCTTTCTGCTTACTAGATGTCTTTTCAAGTTCTGCAAAGAATTTCATGTTGCCGTTATCATCAGCTGTGATAGTAATTTTATTTATAATACCATTACCAGACTTATCGGCATCAAAAGCTGAAACATATCCCTGTTGTTCACAGATTTTACGGCACATATTGACTGAATTTTCTACCTCATGCATCTTCTTAGCTGCATAATCCTCGTCATTGGCCATTTTTTCAATCTCAGCACTTGAGAAAATAACGGAAAACTCCTTACTTCCACTCTTAGAAAGTGACCTAATTTCGTCACTGCCATTACCAATCATGAAATCATAATCACCATATTTTTCTCGAAGGGATTTAAGGAAATCCTGTGCTTTCCGTGAAAGCTTTTCCTCATTCTTAGTGCTTACACTATTTGTCTCGGAAAAATCAACGCCCATCTCTTTTCTTGCTTCATAAACATACTCTGAAGCCTTTTTAAATTCTGCTGAAAATCCAATATAACCTCTGTCACCATTCCATATCTTTGATGTCATCCCCTGTATTTTCCCTAACAGTTCCGGATCCTTTTCTTTTAATACAGCTTCCATTTCTTTACTTCCAATTGTGGATGCCGTATCAGGATTTTCTTTTGCATCTGCCTTTTGCTGATAGAAATCTCTACTAGAATAATATCCACCATACGCATTAATATTCATATTTTTCGCCCTCCTTGGCTATTAATTTTTGTCCAATTAAATCCATTTATTGAACATATTACTTAATGAACTTGATAAAGTACCATTACTTCCATATATGCTAGAATTCATAACAGTATCTCTTGATATTTCGCTTGCCCTATCAGCAATCTGTGAACCATATGATACAGAGCCTGAGAACAATGACTCGATACTGCTAACATTAGCTTTTTTCATCTCATCTTCATTTACACTGAGTTTTCCATCTGTGCCAACTGTTACACCAATCTTTGATAAAGCTTTTGACATGGTATTTGTCATGCTACTCATATATCTGACATCCTGTGCAACATCCTTTGAATTAACTTTTGATGCCTGAGTAATTGTGTCGTTATACTCGCTGGCAAATGTCTTTACTGCACCTACGATTTTATCCATGTCATATTTGCCATCGGTCTGCTTCCAAAGATCTTCTTTATTAAGAGCATCAGCTGCTGACTTTAATCCATCTGCTTCTTTCTTCATCTGAGTAAGACCAGTCTTATCAACAGTTTCTTCCTTCTTGGTAGGCTTTGTTGTAGTAGCCTTGTCACTTCCAGGAGTTTTTTTCTGTTCTGCATAATAGGACTTTACAAGTTTTCCGTAACTTCCATTTTTGATAGATGCATAGTCACTGAAATTAAAAGAACCAAATGCATTTCCAGAACCTAGATTACTGAATAAAGAAGAGATATTAAAATTAAATCCTCTCATTTATTCCACCTCCTGAGTCTGTGTTCCATTCTTTGATGCATAGTAATCATCAAATAATTTGTTTGCTGCTTTCATAGTATCCTGACAAATACCAGGTAATTCGCCACCCCAGGCTTTTGTTGCTTTCTTGAAACCTTTCTCCATGGCGGCCTGCATTTCCTTCATTTTTTCTACATCATCACCGGCAAGAGCTGAAGCAAAGTCAAACAATCTTTGTGATGTCTGCTTCACACCCCAGTAACCATCTTCCGATACATCTTCTTTTGCCTGTGCAATATCAGCCGCGCTTACATTCTTAAGATTCTCTGGTGAGAATAAATCGGAAAGCTTTGATACGCCAGCCTGACCACTGAACATCTTCTGTACAAGGCTTGTCAACTGACTCTTTCTGTTAGCCTCTTCCTGCTTAAGTTGCTGAACTAAAGCAGCTCTATCTTCTTTACTCATCTTGTTAATTGAATATGTCGCTTTCTTTTCAGGCTCATTTGACTTCTCGTAGACTGCTCCACTTTCCTCAGCTTTCTTGGTTTCATTAGCCTTCGCGGTATCTTCTGTCTTAGTCTTAGTAGTATCTTGATATCCGGTATAGGTACTGGTTGTGCTTGTTGCGCTTGATACATTCATATCACTCATCTCATTTCCCTCCTATGTATTTTTTTATTTACATTGTTACATCAATTGTACTGCCAGGCTTATTTTCCTTTGGCTTTGGTCCTTTCACTAAACCAGTTGTCCCTGAATCTCCATCTACATTTGGAATATAGCGTCTGCAGATATTCTCTATTTCTTCAATTGGATCCTTATCCTTTTTCTTAGGCTTTGGTTCCTTTTTATTCTCATCATGAATTATTTCTGTATTATCTTTTGACACGTCCTGATTTTCTGTTTGGGCTACTTCTGTAGCATCTTCAATTTCCTTAGTCTCAGTATTTTCATCATCTGTTTCTGCTGATTCTTTAAGGATTTCAAGTGCTTCTTCATTTTCTCTGCTACGTTCTTCAGCTCTGTCCTTTGCTTCGTCCGCCTCTGTAGGAAGTCCAGCATATCCACCAGATTCTATAAAATGAAGTTCTGCCTTTTGAACATTTCGTACTTTTCCCAAAAGTTCCATCGCCTTAGCTGCTTTTGCTTCACCAGGCGCAGCCTTAAGCTCTGCAAGATATGCATTCATGGTATTTGTTTTTAACCTTTGAACCTCATCTTTAGTCTTACATTTCTGAAGTTTTTCCTCATAAGCCTGTCGTTCTGCTTTAGCACGCTTGTAATTACTAAGCTGTCCTGGATTATTCTGAGCAAGATATTTCTCCTCCTCAGGAGTCAAATCTTCTCCATTCATAATCTTATTAGCAAGCTCATTATTCCTGCTTTGCTCTCTATTATGTGCCAATTCTTCCTTGAACTGTTCGAGCTGTCTTTGCTCCGGAGACATATTTGCACGCGCATTTCGTTCCTGTTTTGAAAGGACCTGATTGCTGCCCTTTTTCTGCTCCCAGTTCTTGGTAAGCATATCCAGTTTTACCGCGTTTTTCACCGTACCGGCTATCATCTGCATCATAATACTCACCTCAAAACTACATATTATAACAGTCGTAACAACTGATTGTTCTCGGAGGGTGCCCAGGAATTCCAGACACCCCATTTATAAAACAATGTGTAGTACACACACAGTTTCCTATAATGATTTATCTACTGCCGCACCCTTGATGTCTTCTTCGATAAGCTTCATTTTATTCATCATATCTTTGATTTCCTGCTGTGCTGCATTTACATCTGTTGATGTCTGTGTGGCATCAGCAACACCTTCAAGAATATCCTCTGTTAGCTCTTCGTTTTCTTTCTTCTTCTCCTTGGCAGCATCAATTCTTTCCTGAAGTTCCTCTGCCTTCTCCTTCTCAGCTTCAGCTTTTTCTTTCTCTTTATCTGCTTCCTCATCAATATGCTCTTTTGCTTCATCAACGAGCATACCAATTATTTCCTTTGAAGCTTCATCCATGATAGCATCAGCCTGTTTCTGAGCATCGACCATAGGATGTGTCTTAAGTCTTTCTATTTCTGTAGCTGTAATTATCTGGTTTTCAACCATAATTTCCTGTTTAGCTTCATATGCAGTGGAAATATATGGAGTTTCAGATTCAAGCATTTCTATGGATCTCTGCTGATATTCAGTCAATCCATTTGATTTGATTTCATTAATCTTTTTCATTTCATCAAAAGATAATGTGATATCCGAACCAGGCATTCTTGCCCTTACACCTTTTTCAAGCAGCTTAAGATCCTGTTCTTCTTGACTATCTGTATCTACTCCATATACATCACGAAGTGCTGATCTTCCATCCTCTATTTCCTTTATGGATCTGTTTGCATCTCCCATATCACGCTGAAGAGTTTTTATTCTTTCTCTCCTGCTATTTAAGTCATCATCAATCTTCAGCTCATTGGCAAAAGCATCTCCAACAATTTTCATTGCCTTTTTCTTAGCTTCTTCCCTTTTAGCCGCTATAGGGTCAAACTTAGCCTGCAGAGCAGTTCCATCTATAGATTTTCTTTGTATGTTATTTGTTTTGCCATTTTCTCCATGTCTGGCACTGCGAATATCATCGCCCATGTAAATAGAGCTATTTTGAACTTTCATTCATATTCCTCCACAAAAACATATCTATATTCACTTAATTTGGATTTGGAATATTGTCAGAAATGACATGCTGGAAACAAAAAGAAGATATAGTACACCCATACTATATCATAAGCATCTCAATCCTTGAGAAATAAGTCCGAAATCCGTTTCGCTCTTATGAAAAAAAGATAATTATTCTATTCTATTTTCTTTATCGGATGAAATAATAAAAAACTTTAGTCTTTTTATACTACTTTATACTACTTTTTCTTACTTTCTCACATTCTATCGCACCGATTGATATTATACAAAGAAAGGAGCAAAATATTATGCGACCATTAAAAGAAAAAATAAGCATCACGGTAGATAGCGATATTGTCAAAAAGATTAAAGAATTAGCTGAATCTGATGACCGTTCATTCAGTCAGTATATCAATATGGTTCTCAAGGATCACATATCCACTAATGATGCTCAGAAAAAGAAATCATAAATCAAAAGGTTAGGCTAGGGCGTCAAATCCCATAGTGATTGTTCCTGAATTTGATGCCTTATTTGCATTATCCATTCCTGCAATTATTATATCTGTTACATCTTTCATACTAGTTCCAGTTGCAGATACTGTAGTCATTTTTTCAGTAGCTTCCTTCTCTGCCTGTTTCTCTTCCAATCTCTTTTCTTCGGCTCTCTCAGCGGCCTTCTTTTCCTCAGCCTTCTTTTCTTCTCTCTTCTTTTCTAGTCTTTCCTCAAGTTCTTTACGAGCCTTTTCTGTTCCCGGATCAGCTTCATCTTGAGTGCATAATTGTGCAGACATACTATCGTATCCATCAATTGATATTTCATAGCTTAGAATTTTAGCACCTCTTGCAGCCACTTGTGCCTTTGTTTTTTCAACCGCACTTGGAATAGCAGACAGATTTTCTTCCAACCATTCTTTGGTTTTCTCATCACCCATAGCTTTTGATAACAGTGAGCTATTAATCTTAACACCATACTCCTTACTTCTTAGGCAATCATATTTCTCTGTCAAATATTTCTTAAAATCCCTTGCACTACCATATGTTTTACTCTGTGTTTTTTCAGCCGAAGTCTTATCAACCTCTGCACTCTCTTTTTGCTTTACACCCATATCATACCCTGTATATGCGGAATAATTATTAATTCCAAGTATCTCCATTGATTCTACCTCCTTATATAATTGGCATAACAATGCTGCTCTGCTCATAAGCAGCAGCCGCTATAGTGCTCACATTAGTAGCCTGAACATATGCGTTTTCAGCTAAAAGACTACCATTCTGTGTGCTGTCCATTAAGAAAGCTTGAAGTCTTTGTTGACTTTCCATTTGCTGATTAAGATATTCTTCCTGAGCGAGTTTCCTTCTCTCAATGGCTTTCTTTTCCTGCTCTTTTATTTGTAATCGTCTACGTTCAGCCTCTTTATCTTTTCTTTCAAAATAATCATCATCGGCTCTGGAAGTACTCTGCGATATATTTCCGCCACCTCCTGTAACAGAAAAATGTGCTATATCACCATTTTCGTCTAACGAAATCAGATATGACAATATTCTTCCTGGTCTTGTAGGATGTGTCGCAATAAAACTGTCAACTTTCTCCATTACCGTCTTTGCAAGTTCAGGATCATTTTTCATCTTTTCTTCCAGCTCTGGTGGAACAACTATTGATTTCTTTCCCAGGGTTGAATTTAATCGTGACTGTACTGACGAGTCCGACATTGCAAGATCTGCTCCATTTGGTTTCCAATCTAAGATCGAATCATCCACTTCATCTTGAAAGAATTTCTCACGTGGAAAATCATTTCTCTCCCATACACCTTGAGAAATTTTAGATGCATCCATCACATGATAATATGCTCCTGGATATTTTGATTTCCACATTTCTTCAAAACTCGTTCCCGTTTTTTCTGTATTCTCCGAACCTTTCGCGGCCATAATATCTATAAAACTCACACTATTTTGCCTTGATACTGAGCTATTTCTATTAACCGCCGATGCCAAATATATATATGGATTTATGCCTAACTCATTTATATTCATTCCCATTGATATTCACCTTCTCATATCTTTTAAAGATTATTTGTTATCCCCTAAAATCAAATCGGCTATTTACACTTCCGTTATAAAGATTACCTTTTGACGAGT
>CAYYEN010000045.1:0-11283 GCA_964470795.1 uncultured Spirochaetaceae bacterium
CATTATTTACGGCAAGCCAGGCAGCGAGTGCCCCCAGTGCGGGGCAGCAAAAATGCTGTGTGAAATGAAAAAACAGGCTTATGAGTACAAGCTGATTGGCGAAGATGTTTCACCCGATCAATTGTCAGAAATGGCTGGCCAGACAATCCGCAGCGCACCGGCTATATTCAAAAAAGACCGATACGGGCAGCTTTCGTTTATCGGCGGATACCAAGAGCTTCGCAAGCACATAGCCATCCAAGCCTGAGATGTGTGCAGTTCAAACTACTCCAATGCGCCTTGTCTAACTTCCCTATGACAGACTGACACTGCAAAAAAAAAGAGCCACAATCGTGGCTCATTCTTTTTTGTACGCGGCCTAGAAGTCAGGCGCGCTATCAATGCTGCCGTAGCCATCGCGCGACGGCTGCCGCGCAACCTGTGCCTGCTGCTGCGCAACTGCACCGACCGGCAGGGTTTGTAGCTTGCCAGCATGGCGGGCCACCGATTCAAAGAACGACAGCTCTGCTTTCACATCACCCTTCTGGATGGCTTCCAGCACATGGGGCTTCACCACAAAATTGAAGCCCTTCGCCCAGTCCAGCACTGCCTCCCGGCGCGCACAAGCCAGCTCTTCACGCTCCAAGCGTTCGCGCTCCATTTGGGCCTGCAGCTCTGCATTTTTTTGCTGCATGGCCTCCAAGCCGCTTTCAAGCTGTGATGCCGCCGTGACGGCTTCGTCGGTGCGCTGGTGCAGCTCTGCGGCCAGCAGGTAGGGGTTGAAAAATGTGTTGGTGTACAGCTTGGCTTTTTCCGGTTCCATACCCACGGAAATCATGGTTTCCAGCACCGCTTGCTCTTCATCTTCGGACAGGCTGCATGCAGACTCCAAGACCCCGACAGAGAACGCGCGGTTCTTGGCAAAGCCCGGCTCAAGAACGTAATCCATGCCATAGTAAGCACTAACTTTAGATGGAGCAAATTTTCCGCCGTCGCGCCCACCCATGGCCCAAGAGAACCCACCTACCTTGCTCTCAAGTAGCGCCTGCACCGCGCGCCCTGGGTCGGTGTCCAAAATTTCCTGGGTGTGCTGCACCGTGCCGTCATCATCGATGTGGATTGCCGTGGTCACGCACGCAGGAAGGTTCTCAAGAATGATCGGGCCGCTTGGGGTCTGCACGGTCTCGACCTCACCAATGCTCAGTTTTCCTGCGATCTGGCGTCGGCCATGGCCATAGTAGCCGTAAGCCTCCCTCATGGAAATGCGCTCGCGCGTGGCAGCCGATTCAAGCACCGCACGCACGTTGCGCAAATCGTAGTTTCGTGAGTGGGATAAGCGCCCGTGCTCGTTGATATTGAAAGTCAGGGTAATCGTTTTATTTGCCATTGTCGGCCTCCAAATCTGCAAGTGTCTCAAGGATTGCGGCGCGCAGCTTGTTGGAGCGCGCGCTCTCAGTGACGCCGCCATCATCCTCTTCGCTGTAGCCGTCATCCTCGCCGTCGCCCTCCTGGGCTGATTGCTCGATTTTTTTCAGGATCAAGGATGCCTTTTCATCGTCAACGCGCAGCAAATCGACAAACATCCAACGCTGGAACTCGTTAATGTCCACGGTGCCCAGGTTCGGGTTGACCATCTGCATAAGCTGGGTCACGGTCATTGCGAAGGTGGCAGCGCGGTCGCGCTCTTCGGCGTATTCCTTGGCAATTGCGGTATTCAGGCTGTGGAACCCGATGCGCCATGGCTTTTCACTGTCCAGAAAGACCTTGTTGTATTTCCATGCGACGTGAATCTCGAATAGCCGATCCAGCATGTTTTGCACGGCAACGCGCACCTGTTGGGCCTTCATCGCGGCCATGACCGACATACGGAAAAACCCGCCGTCACCCAGCCCGCCTGAGAGCATATCCCCGAAACCAAGCAAGGCCGGTTCGATGCCGATGGCGCTGCCAAGCCGGTTTACGTGGAATTTCACATCCTCGATGTGCGCAATGTCCGGGCGGCCCTCCATCGTTGAAATATCAAGCTGCCCCTGGCCTGCGCTGAAAATCGGGATGATGTGATTCCAGATGGTGTTGACGTAGCCCTTGCGGATCGACTTCTCGGCCTGGGCCTGGGCCGTCTTGCTCATTTGCGCGCTGATCGTATTCAGGTACTGAGCGGCCTTCTGTGGGTTCAGCTTGCCGGTCTGAACGCCAATCAAGCGCTCGACGTTCGATGCATTCTTGCGGCTCATATTCAGCGACAGGATCGATTCTTGCAGGTCAATCCACGGCTCATAAGCCGTCCTGATCAAGCTGCACCCGTAGTCCTGGGCCTCAATAAACCCTTCCTCCATATAGTTGTCGTTGGCGATGTCAAAAATATCGCCAGCGTGCCGGATCGGCTCGCGGTGGATATTCGTTGTCCAGTCCGGCATGCGGATTTCAACGAATTTCCATGGCTCCATAAGCGTCACAAGCCCCTTGCTGGCCTTGCCGCCTGCGGTCTGCTGCCATTTGCTCGACCAGCCCACCAGCTGGCCTGCACGCTCAAACCGGCGCGTGAAGTATGGGTGGGTGTAGTAGTCATCGCGCACCAGGGAAACGCCCTGGCCGCGCTCGCCGTACAGGCGCAGTGGGTTGAACCCGAAGAGCGCGGCAGTGTAAGCCCAGCGGTGCAGGTTACGATTGATAATGGGGCCGAAGGTGTCGCGCAAGTCCTGCACGATTTCATCGTCCTCACCGTCAACGCTGTTGATTTCAATGATTTCCCCTGTGTCGCTCTTGGCAGAAAGAGCGTGCGTCAGGTGCATTTTTATGCCGCTGTCTATGGTCGGATCGGCGGCCATGGTGCGCAGCACTTCGTATTGCTCAAGCCTTTCCTGGGGCATGCGCCGCAAGTTCACAGCCCCGTAGGTAGAGCATGCGCCAGCCTTACCAAAATCGCCCGTAGGCATGCCGTCCGGGCCAAACAGGGCAGCGTTTACCCCAGGCTCCATCACCCCGCCCGTTTCCACGGATAGGGGGCTTACGGCTTCGTCTTGCTTCTTGACGCCGGGAAATAGCTTTTCGATGATGGATGTTTTCGCCATTTACTGCACCTGAGCAATGCCTGCCTGCACCAGCCTGCCGACCTCGATTGCCTCGACCTCTTCATCGGCCAGCACGTACTGGGCAATGGTGCCATCTTCCAGCTGCACCGCGTGGTGGTGGCCATAGACCGCCATAGCGTCAAAGGCCAGCAGCTGGTAAGCGTAGCCAGCAGCGCAGTTTAAGTCGCGGTCGCCATAGTCCAGGGCATCGGCGGTTTCAGTGTCCACGGACTCGCCAAAATCCTTGATACCCATGGCCAGCATTTCCCGCTTAATCAGCCACCAGTAGGGGCCGAAGCTGCGGTACATGCTGGGGTTGGAGGCGATGTTGGCGCGCAAGCCTTGCAGGTAGGCCGGGGCGATCTGATCGCTGCCAACCTCCTTTCTTGCATCGGCGGCCAGCGTCTCTATGGCTGGCAGCTCAAACTTCACGATGCTTTTCATTGTTTCACCTTGCGTTCCAGTTTTTCAAAATCGACACCTGCCACGGGAATGTGCCACCACAGGCCAGTGAAGCCGGTTGCAAAGTCCGCGCTCCACACTGCGCCGTATTCGCGCTTCAACCAATCCTGGGCCATGGTATTCAGCGGGCCGCCGCGCCCCTTGGGATCAAAGAAGAACAATCGCGTGCCGGGCTCGGCCATGGCCTGCTTGCCCTTATTGCGATCCGACCACATTACGGCAGCCGTGCTTGTCTTAGCCTGGATGCCACGGGAGGCAAACGCCGCGATAAGGGTGTCCGGCACAGCAGCCGAAGCAGGCGCAGCCGCAGGGGTGCTTTCTTGCCCAGCCGCAGCGCCGAATCTTGCCATAAATCCGGCTTGACACGTAGCGAGAATGGCGTTGATTGCATTGCGGCGTGGCCCTTGGCGGGAGAAGTCGCCAAAGCCAGACAGGCTGCCGTAGCTCTTACTGTCCCACGACGCCATCAGGGTAGAGGTGAACTTCTCCCAAGCCTTCGTGAGCGATTTTGCATCCTGCGCAGGCTCTACCGTCGCCAGCTCTTTTGCAATGTCCGGCACCACCATGGCAACCACACGGCCAACCTGGTGCTCGCCAAAACTCCCAATGTAGGCAGCAGTGGCTTTCGTGATTTCTGCTGGGTGAATGATGTCTGGATACAGGGTCAGGGCTGCAGCAGAGGTAGCACGCTGGCCAATGGCAAGCTGTGTCATACCGAACGCGGCAGCGTTCATTTCGCCATGCAGTCGCTGGCCTACAGAGCCTGCTTTTTCCATCACCTCTTTTGGCGTGTTGCCAGACTGGATCAATTGCAGCACCGCATCGGCCAGCATAAATTGCGCCTGGGAAATGGCCTGGGCCTTTTCTTCGGTCAGGGTCACTGAGTCATACGACACACCCCAAACTCTGCGCACAACCTCAATCGCCTTGGTCTGATCCGGGTTGCTGGCTGCATCGGCCTGCATTTGCGCAATGCGCGCCTTCCGGGCGGCAATCTCAGCGTCGTTCTTCGCCTGTAGCTCGGTCTGGGCCTGATCCAGTGCGGCTTTGATCTTGGCCACTGCTGCGGCTTTGATTTCCGCCACGTTGCTAAACCCCATTTGACCGGCGATTTCCTTAGCTTTCAGCTCTGCGGCCACCATTGCATGTTTCAGCACCTGCATTTTTGCGGCAATGTCATCGCCTTTATCCTGGGCAGAGGCAAGCATTGGCCCGGTCGCCTCATTGGCAATCGATTCAATGTGCTCGGCATCGGCTTGCTTGCCGTACTTGCCGACCTCTTGCTCCCAGTTATCGCCAAAGACCATCATCGCAAGCCTGATTGCCTGCCCTGAGATGCTTGTGCTGTATCGGCTCTCTCCAATATGGGGCACCAGCAGCGGCCCAAGCGCATCCCTGTACGCAACGCTTTCAGGCTCTGGGTAAACCAGCGACAAGTCTTCTGGCATGGGCTTAAAGTTGCCTTCTATCAGTGCGTACTGGCCCGCAGCATTGCGCACCATGGCAATGCCGCTGCAACCCTTCTCGCGCTGTGCAACGGCAAGCCACTCAGCACCTGTGCGCAGGTCGGAATGAAACAGTGCATCGTACTCGATGAACGGTTTTTGATTCATGCGCTCCTGGGCCATCTGCTGCCGGTTCAGCTTTACCTCCACCAGCCCGCGCGGCAGGTTGTTGATAGGCATGCTCTTGCCGTTGCGCAGCGCATATTCAACAGGGTGGTCGTTACCCAGGGCCAGCTTACCAGTGATGGTGCGTGCCTCGGCGTCAACGGAAGTCACCTCCAAAATGACCTTTTTTTCGCCATAGCTGCCGTCGCGCTTGTACTGGTAGAAGCCACCTGCGCGAATGATGCTGCCATTGGTATCCACCGCATATTGGCCGGTTTCAATCAGCATCTTGGCGTCCACATCAATCTTGCCGCCATCCTGCTGCGACAGCAGGCCATCGGTCAGGGTTCGCACCTTGCGCTCGTTTTTGCGGCGCATTTCATCGAAGCGCGCATTGATCCCATCGCGCTCGCCATCCTTGGCTTCCTCCAATGCTGCGGCGCGGCGTTGTTCAATCTTGCTCAGAACACGCTTGGCCACGGCCAGCTGGTGCAAATCGATGGCGGCGCGCAGGTTGCGTTGCTCGCGCTCGTTGGCAGCCTTGGCGGCCTTCTGGGCTTCAATGCGGCGCTTGAACTCTTCGGGATCGGCTGCCAGCATCGCTGCGTATTCGTCCGACACACCGGCATTGGCATTCTCTGCCCGCGATTCCTTGCCTGTGAAGAGCGAGTCCAGCCAGTCGGCCTTGCGCTTGAGCATGTCCAGGCGGTACTGGTCAAAGCTGCCCTTGCCCACGTAGTAGAAAACATCGACCTTGGCAGCCGTGTTGCCCTGGCGCACGCCGCGTCCATTGCGTTGCTGGATGCTGGCAGGCGTCCACGGTAGGGTCAGATGGTGAATGGCCGTGGTGCCGCGCTGCAGGTTCACACCGACCTCTGCTTTGCGGTTTGCAATCACGATCTTGGCCTTGCCCGTGTTGTAGGCCGCGCTGATTTTTTCCAGCTTGTCGCCGCTGGCAGTCTGAGCGTTGATGATCTCGATTTCAGAAGCAGACACCGGCAGGTGGTGGACGATCAAACGCTTGATTTTGTTGTGCTGGCTCTTTTCTTCGGTGAACACGATCTGCTTGCCGCCGACCTCATACTCAGCGCGCAGGTTCTCAAGCATCTTGGCGTATTTTGGCGTGACAGGGTGGGCCACCGTGTTCTCGGTGATGCCAAATTTTGACAGCCGACGCACCACTTCATCTTCGTAAGCCTCGGGCACTTTCAGGGTGACATTCTTGCCGTCGCTTTCGATGCTCATAGCGTCGGCCAGCAAGACTTCCTCCCGCTCTACATCGTCACCATCCTCTGCATCCCCAAGGGTGTTGCTCAGGCTCTGCGGCAGGTCTTGCACCAGCTTGTCCAGCTTCGCGCGATCTGCTACGGCGAATGTGAAGGTCATCGTGCGGTTGTAGAGGTCAAGGTCGGTAGTGACGCGATCCATGTCCCGAATGATGGCGAACACCGGGCGGCGGTCTTTCTCATCGACTTGGTATTGCTGGCCATCGATGGTTTCAATGCCCTCGGCTTGTAGGCGCAGCTCTTCATACAGCAGTCGTTGCTCGGGCAGCATGTTGGCCGTGGCCAGCACCTCATTGGCTTCTGGAATTTTCAGGCTGTTGGCCGCGTCGTTCACATCGGCTGCCTTCTTGATATTTGCGAACCGATTGAACAGGTTGCGCAGGCCGTCCAGGTTGCGGAAGCCGACCACCGCTTCCTTTGCCTCGACCTTGCCCGACAGCTTCACCACGTCAACGACCTTCGTTTCACAGTAGTGCTGAATGAAGTCATCCACGCTGGTGATACCCATTTTCTCGAACTCTTCGATGTCCATAACGTAGGACAGCATGTTGAAAATTTCGGTCGGGCTGTTGGTGATCGGTGTTGCGGTCAGCAGCACTGGGCCACGGCCACCGTTTTGCTCGCGCAGGTAGGCCATCTTTGCGGCCATATCAATGGAGCGCTTGGATGCGGGGGCAGTGGGCAGGTAGGCCAGCTTGGAGGTCTGGCTGTTTGCCTCATAGGCGTTTTTGAACTCGTGGCAGTTAGACACCAAAACGCCATTGGCAAAGTAGTTGTGGTTGTCTTCTACTTCGATGTCATAAACGAACGAATGCTCTCGACCACTGAATCGGTATTCTCCATCACTGTCTTGTTTGAGAACCGCAATACCGACCACCCCAGCAGCGACAATGCCTTGTCCTTCTTGGCATCTGTCTCCCTGGCTTTCAAAGACTGGTGAGAACTCCCGTCCAACTCTATTGCCAACTTCGCATGCGGGTGCGCCAAATCCAGTTTGTAGCAGTTTGGCAGGCGATCCATCATGTGTTTGATGGGCCTGGTTAAAACCACATACTCCGCCTTCAGACCCAGCAGCTCTTGCAGCAACCTCTGCGGCTCTGGCATTGGCCGACCATTGCCCCCGTGAATCTTTGGACGATGCTGAATCTCCTTCAGCTTCGCAGAAACCTTCGCCCGCACCTGCGCAGACTTCATTGGATTTGCTTGCCGCATGCGCTGCGCAGAATGCTCGTTCACCCGACCTTTTAATGGCGAATTGTCGTAGGTCTTCTGCATTGCCGCACGCCATTTGCCTCTGTAATCCGGGTCTGACTGCCGACTGTGCATGCTGCAAGATACGCAGCAAAACATCGTCTTGCTGCTCGCCCTGCATAGAAACGGACTCTGGCACCATGCACAAATGCGAGTATCTGGCGGCCTGCGCGGCGCTCGCTTCTTTGTGGACTTCTGAGTATCGCCCTCCAGACACGATAACTTTGTCTCGCCCTGTGAGATCGACGGCTTTTTTATAGCCAATTCCGTCAACCCAAATTTGGTGGGTTGGTGTGCAGATGAATGAACCTCGTTCATGGAATACCTCAATCAACTCGCCTAAGCGGCGGTTTTTGTACCAGTTGACGACCGGCTTCCATTCTATCGCATGAGTTTTAGAGTTCTTACTTTTGACTTTAACCTGCAGTCGCTCTTCCACGATTCGGCCAATTTCGATAAAGCCAATATCGGTTTCCACCAGCGTTTCGTAAGTGAAGCACTCGTCCACGATGACGCTATCAAAGCCCATTTGCTCAAAATACGGGAACTCGTTTTTCTTCTTTCCGCCAGTGCGAGAGTACATTTCTTGGTACTTCTCGCTGCGCTTGGCTTCCGCGTAGCTGCCAGAGGTCTTTTCACCCAGCAGAAACTCTTTGGCCTTGGCATCGGACAGCAGGCGCATATCGGCCATCTTGTCTGCGTACCCTTCGCGCGTTTCTGCGCGCATCGGAATCTCCCCGAAGCGCTCTTTGGTCATAATCACCAGGGAGGCAGACGTAGCCGGAATCTGGTGCATCTTCTCGAACACCAGGGCGTTGCTATCTTCCTTGAGAACGTCGCGCATCTCGACTTCGCCTGTATGGCGGTTCTTGCGCGGCTGGCCTTTTTCGTCCAAAACCGGCTTACGCTCAATGACGCCATCCTTGTTTTTCACAGGCGTGAAGCCCACGAACAAGGCGTTATCCAGGTTGCCGTAAAGCTGCTTTGCTTCGTGATACCAGTTTTCCAAAACCGACTTGGGCACCACAATGCAGGTGCGCTTCGCGCGGCCAAGCTGGCGGTTGTAGGCAGCCAATGCCAGGGCTTGTGTCGTTTTGCCCAGTCCGACGTCATGACCAAGAATGCCACGACCTTCCTCACTCAATCGCCGGATGGCCGAGTTTTGATAGCCGTGTGGTTTGACCTGATCGGACACGCCTTCCAGGCCCAAATCGGCTTCATCGTACTGGTGCGGCAGGTGCGCGTTGAAAACGTCGTTGTAGAGTGACACCAGTTCGTCAATATCTTCGTGCTGGCGCATCCAAATGTTGAACTGCTCTTCAAGCTGGGCAATGCGCTCTTTGTACTCAGCGGTACGCACGCCGCCGCCAACACCACGGCCATTCAGGTAATTGCCCAGCTGCTTTTCAAAGCCATCAGCGCCCTCGTTCCACCACTCGCGCTTTCCCTTGTCCCAGTCCAGGTCGCCAAAGCCTTGTTCGCGCAGGAACTCTTCCATATAGTCGCTCTGATACCATTTGCCGCGCATGGAAAACGTGATGGCATCCACGCCAACGACAGTTCGCGCGCTGGAAATGGCTTCAAGCTGCTGCTGCCACTTGGACAGAATTGCTGGGCTTTCGTCGGCGCGCGCGATGTGCGCCTGCAGGTCGCGGGACTTCTCGACCACATTGCCAGAAACATAGCGGCCCATCGTGGTCAGCAAGCCGTCAACGGTGATGGCCACGGTATCGAATGCTGCTGCATCCTCAAGGCTCTTGACCGCAGCAGCGCCCGTGTAGAGCGCCAAGGCGTCCTCAAGGCCCACGGGCTTACCGTTCATGGCCGTTAGGTGCCGCACCACGTCAGCGAAGTTGTCGCCGTCGTATGCCTGCCCCTTGCTGCGATCAACCTTGCCAGCCAGCAGGTCGTTAAACCCGCCAGCGGACTTCATGGAATTTGCGAACGTAGCCACGCGGTTTGCGCCGTCGGCACGCAGCATCATTTTGGCAAGGTCGTTAGCTGGGTTGCCGTAGGTAGCCACCTCGGCAGCCACCAGCTCTTGTATGCGCTCCAAGTCTTGCGGCTTGGCTTCTCCGCTGTTCAGCTTGACCGTGTACAGCTCAATTTCGTAGCCAATCAGCGCCGCGCGGTACACACGTTCGCGCATGTTTTCCGGGGCTTCGCGGGCCACGGCAATGGCAGCGACAAGCGAACGCTCTGCCATGCTGGAAAACTCGCCGGTCACAGCGCGCTCTGCGGCCTCGAATGACAGCGCCAAGCTGTACCGGCCACCCATCATTGCATCTTTGACTTCATCCAGCGTGGCCACGCCGTACTTGGATTGATCGACAAGCCCGCCATGGGTGACAAGTGCTTCGACCTTGACCCACTCGCCAGCAACCAATTCGTGCTCGACACCGGCAATCATGCGGCGGTCGCCATCGGCATAGTTGCGTGTGATGGTCGGTGCAGCATTCAGCGCTGCAAAATCGATACGGCTTTCAAAGCGGCGGGCCAGCAGGTTCTTGATTTGCGCGTTGGTCAGGTCGGACTTCACGATGTCGCCACGGAAGCCGGGCATAAGCTCGCCGTGAATGAAGCGCTTGCCTTCCGGGCTGCGGAACCACTCGCCTTCGATCCAGGTGGGCCACTGCACGTTTGTGGCTTCCAGGTCTTTGGCGGCCATATCAATGACCTTGCCTGCAACCTCTGCGCTGTGCTTGCGCAGCACCAGCACATCCACCACGGTATCGGTGCCATTGCCGTTCTGGCCACCAAACGTCCCGGACGGCAGCTTGTGCGCCCCAAGGAACTCAGCCTTGAGCGACAGCATGCGCCGCCACTTCTGGAACGTGCCGCTGCGGTCGCCCACGATGTTGACAGGCACAATCAGGCAAACAAGGCCACCGGGCTTCACCTTGTCCACCGCGCGGGTGACAAAGTAGCGCTCCATTTCCTTGATTTCCTGATAGTCGGTGTCGTATTGCTTCCACTTGCCGCGCGTGTCGCCAAATGGCACGTTACCCACCACGCTATCGAAGGTGCCGTCTGGCGTGGTCGCGCAAAGCTGCTCGAAAGATTGGTTGCGCACCACATCATCGGGGTTCAACAATCCAGCCACGCCAGAGCTGGTTTCATCGATCTCGCAACCCACCATCTTGACGCCGCTTGGCTTGGTGCCCAGGAACACGCCAGCGCCGGTAGATGGCTCTAAAACGCTGCCGTTTTCAAAGCCATTGGCCTTCAATGCATCCCATGCGCCTTCGGCAATTTCCGGGGGTGTGTAGTATTCCGACAGGCTGTTTTCCGACTGCAGGCCACCGCGCCCGCTGTACTGCATGAGAATGTCACGGTCTGCATCGGTCAGCTTGGTATGGTCGCCCTGCACCCGGGCAAGAATGTCGCGTGCCTGCTGATTCAGGCGCTCACGGGCCTTCTGGCCACGCACGCGCAGTCCATACAGGCGCTTGGCTTCGGCGCGCTGGGCCGGGCCATCGGCACCGTCAAACGCACGCAGGCGCTTAACGATCAAGCCGAAGTTTTTAGCACCTGTGATGCTTTGAATTGCGGTATCGACAGAGTTTCCGACACGCTCAAGCAGCATGTCGCCATCAAAAAGAATCGGATAGTCCATTAAATTCC
>CAYYEN010000046.1:0-9435 GCA_964470795.1 uncultured Spirochaetaceae bacterium
TCAACCTTGTTTGATATACCTGTTTTGTATACAAAAGTTAGCTTATAAGGATTTTTATTTCCATCTTCATCTATTTCGCCAACTATGACTTTTTCTACAATACTTTCAAATACTGTTCTATCAAATTCTTCTAAAACCTGATTCGCTTCTAATGCTTTCTTAAACTCCATTGTTCGTCGTTTAAGTGTTTTCTCATTGTCTGCTTGTAGCTGGAACTCCACTCGATCATCCATGAGTTTCTTTTGTTTCTTCTCCAGCTCTTCCATTTTATCAGCATATACGATTTTGTCTATCTGTTCATCCAATCGCATATCCAATAATTTTTTCTTCTTTGTTACTAATGCTTCTATTTCTTTATCAATCTTAGATATGGATTTCTCAATATTACTTTCTCCAAGTGTTAATTCCACTCTTTGAATAAATTCATCTAGTACATCTCGATTATCACCACACAACAATCTGTATGATTCAATAAATGCTTCTTCAATGACTTTTTCAGGAATTCCTTTACTATCAGGACAATACTGCTTTCCCTTTTTCGTTCCTGTAACACATTGCCATATCGTTTTCTGATGTACTGAACTGCTATGCCAGCTTCGCCTTGAAAGGTTACTTCCACAGAATCCACATTCTAACATACAGCTAAATGCGTATTGTCTGCTGAATTTCTCTCTCTTACCTGGTGTTGCTACCATTCGTGAACGATTCTTACCTCTTCGATTTAATATCTCTTGTGCTTTATCAAACATTTCCTCTGAAATAATAGGTTCATGGTGGTCTTTAATATAAAACTGGTCTTCTTCTCCTAGATTATCCAATCTTCTTTTAGAAATTGGATCAACCGTAAATGTTTTCCCTAGAAGAATATCTCCTTTATATTTCTCATTCTTGATAATTCCTATCACTGTACTCTGCGTCCATTGATTACCTTTCTTGGTTTTATATCCAAGATTATTTAATTCATTCTTTATTAACGTTGCACCGTTACCTTCCACATACATTTGAAAAATATGCTTTACAATCTCGGCTTCTTCCTTATTAACATGAATTGATTTATCAGACGCATCATAATCATATCCTAAACAGCCTTGAAAACCAACAAGTTCTCCTCGTTTCATTTTCATTTTTAAGCCTTTTTTTACATTATCTGATATGTTCTCAACTTCCTGCTGTGCTACAGAACTTAATACTACCAGAAGAAGTTCTCCATCCATCGTTAATGTATTTATCTTTTCATCTTCAAAATAGACCGCTATGTTATGCTCTTTTAATAAACGAACATATTTTAATGTATCAAGCGTGTTTCTTGCGAATCTGGATATGGACTTTGTAATTACCATATCAACCTGACCATTTACACAGTCATTTATCATTCTTTGAAAATCTTCTCGTTTTGTAACCTGTGTTCCAGTAATCGCTTCATCAGCATATATATCTGCTAATTCCCATTCCTTATTCTTCTTAATTAAATCGGAATAATACATTACCTGTGATTTATAGCTATTTAACTGGTCTTCACTATCTGTACTTACTCTACAGTAGGCAGCAACACGAATTCGGTTTATTTTTGAACTCTTAGTTCTATCTACAAGAGAACTATTTGCCTTGATAACTTGTACTTCCATTGCTCCTCCTTTTTTGATGTGTTCCTATCGTTGTGTACACTTGTATAATACAACAACATTCAGAATAAATCAAGTACAAATATCAGAAACTACGTTATAATCACGCATCAACTGATTCTTTATCTTTCTATGTTCCAATTCAGTAATCAATTTCATATCTAACAACTGCTTTAACATTGCAAGTTGAATACTGTATCTTAGCATCTTATCCATTTGTCTTCCCTCCATAATTTACTGGTATACCTACCAATAAAAATCCACCTATCAGATGAACTTTTATTGATAGGTATTGAAAAAACATTCTGCAAATAGCTATTGGGAAAATAGCTCACATTGGTTTCGCACCAGCTTTTCAACAGCCCCTTACTATCGGGAAGTATCATTATCAAAAGAACAATATCGTGGCTCACAAAGCTCCCTGCTTTGCTTTCATCAAAATGATTATTGCTCGTACCTTTACTTCAATGCCCGTAACAGCACTTCTTCATATTCAATCCATAAGGACAGGTAGTCTTCGCACATCTGATGAATAGCTCCATCGCTCCTATACGTTTTGCAGAATCATATTTAATTGTCAAAGTACAAGCGTTACCAGGTTCGGGGATTAGTCTAGTGGTAACATTTCAAATTTGTTAGCTATCGCATACAATAATTTCTGCTCAATCATCTGCTTCATAGGCATATCCAGTTCCATATAGGACTGACCATCTTTTCCTACTACTGGCATCGTGCAGACCTTTTCGATATAATTCTCAAAAGCCATTAGCACTTCATGACAAGCAGTCATATCACCATTTGTTGCAACTTCAATCATTTCCAATGGAAGAAGGGATTCTTCCCATATCTTGTTTTTGTAACTACTCATTGATATTCTCCTCAAGAAGTTTTCTTAGCTGCGCTAGTGCTTTTCTTCTATGCTCACTAACTGTGCTACGATCAAGGTTCAGGATTTCTGCGATTCTTGCATCTGTTTCATTCTCAACTACCGAAAGTAACAGCACTTCTTTTTGTCTGGCTGATAGCTTTTCTATTGCACTTAGCAATCGTTCATCTTTAAATTGTTCTTTCAGATTCATACCAGCCACCTCGAAATGTTCAAAATCAGAATCATAGGTATCCATAGTTATTAGCTTCTTTCTATCTTCCGCATATAAATCATCAATAAAAATCTCCTTCGGATTACGCTTGTCTGCGTGACTTTTCTTGTAATCGTATGCAGCATTATGAATGACTTTCTTACAAAAGGCAGAAAACTGTCTGCGAACTGCTAATTCATGGTTATCTGTCTGTTCCGTCAAAGGGATTCACCCCCTCTCGCAACAGACCAATTAGAATTAGTCCTTAATCGTCCCCTATTTACATAGAACTGTGGATTTTTTTTGCCGACGGGGGCTTTTCGTGAAAAAAAAAAAAATATTTCAAAACAATAAAAAAGAAGCCTTCCAACACCTGTAATAGATATTGAAAAACCTCTCGTTACATAAATACATCCATAAACGTACTTTTTAATAGTACCCTTGATTGTGTAGTAAGCCTGTCTACCAATTAACCATCTTATTCTGTCCCTCCACTGGCTGTTACTACATATAATTCGCTTCTAATCATCATGAAAACCACTCCCACAGCAGTTTTCATCCACTAAAATACGCCTGACATAGCTGCTGTTTTTTTTAACGCAGCCATTCAGGCTCTTGTTTCTCTAAAGATACTATTAAATCATACCATTTAGCATATTATTCTCGTTTTTTAATTAGTTCCATATACACCTACAATACTTACATAAGCAAACAAGGGAGGTGATACATATGGCTAGAAGAAAAAGTGAGATTATCTTTGCTGAAAATTCTCATTATAAAGACCTCGATGCAAAATTCCTTGGACGTTTGCTAAAATATAGACGTGAAGCAGAAAAACTTACACAGCAAGAAGCCGCAGATAAAATCGGATTGTCTCTTTCTTATTACAAGAGTATGGAAACTGGTAAAAACAATCCAAGCATTCCAGCGCTCTATGCTGTTCTATTTGCATATAATCTGTCCGCTGATTCTATTTTGTTTCCTGAAATAGACGATCAGAACAATACAACCTTAAAACAGATTCAGCGTTTACTTAGCAGATGTACTGAAAACGAATTGGAGCTTTGCCTGGGTATTCTTACAACAATACTTAGTACCCAAGACAAAATACCAACCCAGATTCAAGGAGAATCCATTGGAGATAGTTATAAACGAGCATTTACTGAGATTATGTCTCAACCAAAAAATCAGCGATAAGACACAAAAAGAGTGGCCTACCAGACATCCTAAAATGTCAGTAAGTCACTCTTTTTCTTAACCCCAAATTGCAATGATTAAATCTCTGATAGCATAAAAAACATCTGTTGAATATGTACTCATTCTGTCACACCTCCCTCGCATTTAACATCGAAGGCTAATATACCAAAATAAATAGCGTTGTGCGAAAATCTGTACTGAAATGTCGTTTTTTGTCATTGAAATGTAAAAAAATAAAACGTATGAGTATTTCACACGCTTTATCATTGTATTTCTTATTCAAATGCCTTTACTACCACGTCTAATACAAAATTTCCATCTATCTCATCAATCTTAATCTGCCCGAAATTTCTATCTACTGCCTGTTGCATATTCTCTAATCCAAAACCATGATTTCTCTTATCCTTTTTGCAGCTCTTAGTACGAAGTGGCTCTTGCATTGGATTAGAAATAATAATATGTAGAAACTTATTGAAAATATCAAGGCGAACCGATATTTTTCTTTCCTTTTCTGTTACCTTCTCTGTTGCTTCTATTGCATTATCAAGTGCATTTGCAAGAATGGTACAGAAATCAAAATCATTCATTTTTAGTGGTGCATATAGGATTCCATCTACTTCCAGTTTTATGTTTTTCTCATCACAGCGAATCTTTTTATAATTCACAATAGAATCTGCAATATCACTACCAGTTCTCATAATACAGCTCATGGGTTCCATCTTATTTGTAATCTCATGAATGTAGTTAAGTGCCTGGTCCTGTTCTCCTTTTTCGATCATTGTCTGAAGAACAGTCATATGATTTTTTGTATCATGGCGAAACTTTCTCGTATCCCTGTCTACCAGACGTAAGCTATCATAATGTTCCTTCTGTACACGAAGGTACTGTTGGTTCATGGCATTCAGTGTTTTGTACTCTTGTACGTTCATAATAGAGCTATAATATATCAGCGTAATTATGCTCAAAAACATGGACAGCGTAATAACCAAAAGCAATAAGATTCTTCCAAATCCATGTGTGTATTCATTTCCAAGAACTGCAAAGAAAGAACCCATAACCGCAAAATTAACAAACAGTACAAAGACCTCGATTGCTACAAATACTTTTTTCTTTCCATAGTTCTTTTTGTAGAAAGTAATATCATACTTTTTACAAGCTATTGCTGCTAATAAAATCACCAAATAGCACGCCGTACTACATAGTAATTGCTGTTTCTTCATAACCACTCCTGCTTGTGGCAATGCTCTTGCAACTGCTGATGCAAAATAATCTAATTCACAGATGCATACATAAGAAATAACAGCAAGTAAAAAGCGGCGAATATTCCCTATTCCAAGTCTTATCTCCATAACAATTAAGATAACTGGAATATACATAATGGCAATATACTCTTCTGGAATGAATAGGCATGACAATAGCATCGTTACAAATACAAAAACTATGTTAATTGCTCGTTGCCAGGGCATTTTTCTTTCTTTCATTCCGATAATATACTGCAATGCTAATATAACTTTTCCTGTGTCCAATAGGCACATAAGAAAATGATAAATCAATAACTTATAATCCACGACTCTGACTCCTAATGTAATCAAAATATTTTGTATTGAAATCCTTGCATTTCAATCGACTGACTGTAATTTTCTCACCAATACTCATGATGATTTCCTGATTATTTACGTGATCTATGTAAGCCATATTTACAATGTAGGTCCGATGCGTTCTATAAAACTGTGGCAGATTCAAGAACTTCACCAAATCTTCTATCTTCATACCTGTATCATAGTCACCTGTCTGCGTTCTTGCTAATGCTCCTCTATGTCCGGCTTCTGCATATATGATTTCACTGGCACGAATACTACGCTGTTCTCCGTCTTTTGAAACAATCAATCTCTTTTCCTGTAACACCTCATCAATAGCACTATTTACTGCTTCTGTGAAATGCTCCTCATTGATTGGCTTTGTCAAAAATCTGTATGCACGAACCTTGTATCCGTTACACATCTCCTCTACATGAGAGGTCAAAAAAATGACCCTGGCATTCTCCTTATGCGGGTATTCTCTCACAATATCAAATCCATCTTCGTCTTTTAATTCGATATCCATAAACAGAATATCAAATGCTATACCTTCTTCTAAAAGTTCTTTCCCCGTTGAATAAATATGTGTCCTTATGTCTATGTCTCTTTTCAGAAGGAGTGTTGTTACTCTCTGCTTAATATCCTGACAGATTGGTAACTGGTCATCGCATATACCTATTTCATACATGGCGAACCTTCTCCCTTCAGTTCCTATGAAAAATCTCTCCCCGTTTTTTCACAAAACAAGCCTACCTATTATACTTGAAATCTTAATTTTCATCAACCAATCCTTGACGAAATTATGCCACTCCCCTATAATTAAGCCATAACTGTCACACCCCCCAAAGGTGCGGCAGTTTTTTGCGTTCAAAAGCAAAGGCATCTATGCCAGTAATGGCATTTAGTATTGCAAACTGCTCGCTTATGCTCACGCAATACGCAAATATCCTACGGACTATTTGCAGAAGAATAGCAAGCACTGCCTATGTCATGACATAGGCACCATAATTGTATCTTCCCACTCCTGTGGAATCTGCAATTATTGTCTTGCATGGGGATTCCCCCTGACCCCCTTTTTAAAGACAAAACCACTTGCCAGAAATACATATTACAAATCATTTTTCTATTATTACACGTATGCTGTTAGCATACAGAAAGGATACGCTTATGTCAGAAAGAGAACGAAAAATACCTGTCCAATGCTACCTTAGTGATGATGAGAATTTCATCCTTCAGGAGAAATTCAAATTATCAAAGATGAAAAGTAAATCTGCTTTTCTGCGCCACCTTATCCTATACGGATTTGTCTATGATGTGGACTACACCGAGCTACGAAAATACAACAATCTTCTTGCTAATATTGCTAATAATCTAAATCAAATTAGCAAGAGAGCCAACACCACAGGACATCTATATGAGGAAGATATTAAAGAAGTAAAGGAGCTGATGAATAACGTATGGCATACACAAAAATCCATGCTATCAAAGCAACCGTCCATAAAGCAATAAAGTATATCTGCAACCCAGCTAAGACCGATGAAAATATACTTGTAACTTCCTTTGGTTGTAGTCCTGATACTGCACAATATGACTTCAAGTTTGCCCTGTCCAAAACAAACCAAGCTGATGAAAATAAAGCCTTTCACTTGATCCAGTCATTCCTTCCTGGAGAGGTTTCTTTTGATGAAGCACATAAGATAGGTCAAGAATTTGCAGACCGACTTTTGGAAGGGAAATACTCTTACATTGTTACCACGCATATTGATAAAGGTCATGTACATAACCACCTGATTTTTTGTGCTGCGGATAACATCGACCATAAGAAATATCATGACTGTAAACAGACCTATTATCACATCAGAAATCTAAGTGATGAATTGTGTCAGAAGCATAATTTATCAGTAATAGATACACATAATAAACGTGGTCAAAAATACAATGAATGGGAATCAAATAAAAACGGAACTTCATGGAAAGAACATCTTAAAATTGACATTAACGAAGCTATTAAATCATCAAAGAAATACGAAGATTTCATAGCCATCATTCGTGCTAAAGGATATGAAGTTAAGGGAGAATCATTAGACGGAACAAATGGGAAATACATTGCTTTTCGTCCTCTTGATAAGAAGAATTTTGTACGTGGAAGTGACCGTTCTCTAGGTGCTGAATATACCAAAGAACGTATCAAAGAAAGAATTGATTTAGGATACACTCCTCCTAAGAAAAAGAAGGTTGCATTTCCACATAGAGATGATTCTAAACGAAAACTTATTAACACCAATGATGCTAAATTTAAGGACAACTCTGGATTGCAACATTGGGCAGATATTCAGAATCTAAAAATAGCTGCCAGTAGTTATCGTTCTGCAGGTACTATTACTGCATTACAGGACAAATTACAAGCCACTACTGCAACCGCTAAAGCCGCAAGGGAATCTATTGTACGGGTGGAACACCAAATGAAAGATTTAGCCGAAATCATAAAATATGCTGAACAGTACCAGGATAATAAGAAGTACAATTTCCGCTATAAAAAATCAAAAGACCCTGACACATATTTCCGTTCTCATGAAACAGAACTCCTCTTATATGGTGGTGCTAAACGTATGCTAGAGCGGTTGGGTGTAAATGAAAAAACAATGGATATTGAAAAACTAAGAGCCGAGTACCAGACCCTCGAAGAACAGAAAAAGTCCTTCTCGCAGATGTATAAAAGCAGCGAAAAAGAGATTAAAAAAATGGAACAGGAATTGGATAATATCAATCAATATCTCAATCCATCCATCAATGCTGAAGAACCACAGCAAAAGAAAAATGAGCCAATTCTGTAAGCAAAAAAAATCCTACTATGCTGCAATTATCATGGCATAGTAGGAATCTGATTTCTTTAGAATTTTTCAACTTCTGGTTCATGTGTAAATGAGGAATATGTAGCTGTCGCATCCTTAAAATAAAGGACCTGTGTATTACCATCTTCTGCAGAATACATATTCTGTAAAGAAGGGTACGCATCCAACATGGACTGACGTGCTTCATTTCTATCATCTTCTACAAGAGTACCTGATAATCGTAGCCACTCCCCATTCTTAAATGCACAGATTTCAGCTTTAGGATTAGCGGCAAGTTGCTTAGAAACATCTTTAACTTTACCTGTTTGGATATATAGCTTTCCCTCGAAAATATGAGCTGTACCAAATGGTCTAACTCTTGGCTGATCACCTTCTACTGTTGCAAGGTAGTATGTCTGTGCTTCCTGTAAAAACTTTAATGCTCTTTCCATTGTATTTCCTCCATTTCTGTGATAACTGCTTGCAATCATGCACCATAATCATATGGTGAATGATTACCTTTTCTTACTACATTATTATTCGTATGTGGCATACTATTTTCTGCCAGTTCCTCAGTCTCAAATAGTCTATGTTCTTTGACTTGGATTCCACCGCTCGTATCATTAAACCGAATCAGATACATTCCACCAGAACATCTAACAATCGTTACTTCTCGAACACTTCTATTCGATTCTAAAATATATGCAATATCTCCAGCTTTAAATCTTGCCATAACATATTTCACATCCTATCCATTTACACTAATGCCGAAAAAAATAATTATTGGTATCATTGGTATCATTGGTATCATTGGTATCACGATTGGTATCATTGGTATCATTTTATTTTGAATCAATGATCTCTTCTGCTGTCAATGGTTACATCTCGTAACATATTTTAAAGAATCAATTCTTAATAATGAAATACTGCGTCAATTCATCAAAAATCGCATTTTCTAATTTTAATTTTAGTGTCCGGATATTATCATATCTATCCGCATTGTCCAAAAACCATTTTAGAATATTTGTTCCTTCTACTATCGGCTTCTCATCCTCTTTTAATGTATCTAAAATTTCAGAGTAACAATTTGAAATGATTTTCTTTTTCTGCTCACTTGTATTAAATCTCA
>CAYYEN010000046.1:9445-11271 GCA_964470795.1 uncultured Spirochaetaceae bacterium
CACTTGATAAATCTACATATTCAATACATGCACCAATTCTTGAAAACATTGCTGGGGTAAGTCTTTCTTTAATTTCTTTTTCACTCATAAAGTTACTTGTGCAAATAAAGACCGTATTCTTCAAATCTACATTATAATTCACATCCACATAGCGACCTTCATCAAACAATTCATAGAATGCATTATAAAAAGAGGAATTGACCTTATCAAATTCATCAATCAAAACAATATTCGTATCTCTTCCTAGTAAATCTCTTGCAAAGCTGTTTTTTGAATGTTCTGCACCAAATACATAATTATACGCTTCCTGCGTTTGCATCATTGAGAACTGTATTCGTAGCAGATTTCCACCTAACGCACTACTAATACTTTTAGCAGTTTCCGTTTTTCCTACACCAGACGGACCAAATAATAGAAGCACAACTGGTTTTCCATTAGAAGCCACCGTTAACTTATACAGGCTACTAATAATACTTTTCTTGCATTCATTTTGTCCTAATACATCTTGGCATAATGCGCTATATACTTCGCTCAGCTTATCCCTTGTTATTATTTCATAATCCGAACTATGATATTCAATTTCGTCTCCATATTCGGAAACTAAGGAAGACAGAACTCGCTTAGGTGGATTATGCACATAAAGTTTTTCCATATCATAATTTAAACACACTACATTCACAAAATTTGAAAGAACGTGTTCTAATACAGAACCATAATCATCTGCTTTTACAACACAACAATCTGCAGTTAGTTTTGAAGACAATGAACGTTCTTTGACACCTGAATCACTTGGTCTAAGCCTTGCATTATAGTGTTGAATTAATTCCATAAATGAAATAACTTCTTGGTATTCTCCAATTTCTTTTTCGATATATGCATCAAAATCTCTTTTTGACCCCTGGAAAACTATAACTTTATCAACCATTGGCTTCCACCCCAGCTAATAACACATCATAAACATCACATTGTCTGTGGGCAATATCCTTCTTATTTGTTTTATTATCAGGAGAATATGAAGGATTACTTTTTGCCACAGCATTTTCAATATCTAGCTCTGTATTGAAATCTAATTTATCCAAACTCGTTGTACCAACTTTTATTGCATATATACTAAGGTTCATTTTCAGCAAATCACTTATACGGTAATTATTGCGAAATGCACTAATATTAAATCGCAGAACAATCTTACTCCTTCCTTTCGTACCTACAAATTCATAATATCCCTTTGCATTTTTTAATGCTCCATCCATCTTATCAATTGCGATATTAACCTCACCTGCAGATATTGAAGAATCTGACTGCAACATAGACAAATATGGTGATACCATTGCCATGTATGCCATCGAATTTTTTTCAGCACTAATTTTATAGCGCTGGAATTTACGAATTGAGCCTTCTTTTGATTTCACACTCAAAGTACTAGACGATGAATCTTTCTCTAATATTCCAAGAAAATCTGTCAGAATTGTATTCTTCACAATGTTTTTAGCAATCTTGTTCGTATTTATCGAAGTAGAAGCATTTGTACTAACAGAAGCAGATGCTTCAAAACCTAGAATAGCTCGAAAGACTCCGCCAATCCCAGCCTTTGCCTGGGCTTCAAGCTTACCCTCAGCAACGGCAGATGTATCCCGTAATAGTTCTGTTGTCTTTTCAAGTTCACCGCCTGCAACTATTTGAACATAATCTGTCACCGATTCCTCATCAAAATATATTATTTTACAGATTTTACTTGAACTACTCTCTTGTGCCATCAAACGACTCCTTCCTCTTGTCCAATTTTTCAAAAGGAAAACGGCGGCCTTGCGTTAAATGCGAGTTTCATA
>CAYYEN010000047.1:0-11233 GCA_964470795.1 uncultured Spirochaetaceae bacterium
ATGATGGTGTCATTTCTGAAGTTAACTTTACTTCTGTTAATACAGCTTCTGTTAAAGTTGCTTTATGGACAAACAAAGCAATCTCTCAAACAGTTAAGCTTCCTCAAGTTACCTTAAGCGTTAAGCCAATGGTACACGAAACAGTTAATAGCGCTTACATCGCTTATAAAGTAAACGGTATTGCAGTAAACTCAACAGAAGCTGTTATCTATGATAACTTATTTGAGAGTAATGATATTTTAAACGTAACTAAGGCTCAAACTTACTACCAAGCCTTGAATATTGAATTAGATGCACAAAGCAAAGCTGATGCACTTTCTGGAAACTACATAGGCTCCATTACAGTAACTGTAATAGCCGATTAAATAAATTTTTTATACAACCTCCTTTTTTGTATTACTTCTTGTCTTAGTAGTTTAGGGCAAGAAGTTTTTTTTATACCATCATTTGATTTTCTAAAAAGGAGAAGTAATTAGTAGGGGTGATGATTAGATGATCTAGCACTCTTATCCCTAATATCTCTCCTGCTAGCCTTAATTTCTTGGTTACTTCAATGTCTTCATCGGAGGGTGTAAGATTACCACTAGGATGATTATGCGCTATTATAATAGCTGTAGCACGCTTTTCTATTGGTATTGAGAACACTTCACGGCAATGTACCAGTGTGCGATTTACCAGTCCTATTGTGACGATCTGGGACTGAATTACTTCATGAGCTCCGTTTAAAATTATGACGATAAACTGTTCTTGGTCTCTATCTGCAAAATGCTTTATTTCAGAATATGCATCTTTAGGACTTGCAATACAGCGTGCAAGACGTGCGGTTCTTCGTCGCCCAAGTTCTAGAGCTGCTGCAATTACTTTACTTTTAGCTTCCCCAATTCCTGGAATAGTTTCAATTTCTTCAGCTTTTAACAGTGGGTTTTCATCAAGCATTATTAAAAGCTTTTTAGCAGTTAAGCCTACAGGGTTTTTAGCAGTGCCAGAGGAGAGGATTAACATGAGGAGTTCGATGTCTGAGAGGGCACCGGAGCCGAGACGAGAAAGTTTTTCTCGTGGTCGATCGAGAACTGGAAGTTCTTTAATGTCGACAAATTTGATGTCATTCATTGGATATTTCATATAAACTCTATTAAAAAAAGTTAAATTTTATTAATGTTTGTGTATGAAAGAAGAATTTTACCGAATTGGAGAGTTAGCTTTAAAGAGTGGGGTTACTATAAGAACCATTCGATATTACGAAGAACTAGGATTATTGAGTTCTAATAAACGTACTCGTGGAGGACAACGAACTTATAATAACTCAGATTTCGTCTATATAAAAAGAATTAAAGAACTACAAGTGCTTGGCTTTTCACTAGAAGAAATTGGTAAAATTATCTCGCTTAAAGAAAGCGATGATCGTGGTGAGAGTCGTAAAACTGAATTGCTTCTAGGTTATAAAAGAAAGAAAGAAGAAGCTGAATTAAAAATTGAAAAGCTTAAGACCTACACAGCCGAGCTTGAATGGCACATTAAGCAACTACAAGAAGTGGAAGATTTTCAGTCTTGTCCAGGCTCCTTGTGTGCCTCTTGTGAATATAAAAAGCATTGTCATCTAGCAATCGAGACAAAGTAGTTAAGAATATCGAGACCTAAGAGGGCTGCTTTTTCTTTAAGTTCTTGTGGTAGCTTTGAGGTAAAGAACATTACTTCATAGGTGAGATATTGCTCGTAGCTTATTGCATTAAACGCTTTAATTACCTTTTCCCAACAGATAGTACCAAAGTAGGGCATTAGGTGTTCATCCTTTACTCCATGGTTGTCTGCAATATGGGTGGCGATAAGATAGTCTCCTAACCTTTCGATTTCTTCTTCAATTCTTTCATAGTTAAGATTCGCATGCCCAGTATCTAAACAAAGGCCGACATTCTTACACTTTAACTCTTTTATCAAAGTAATAAGAGTTGATAGCTCCCATAGCTCATCTTTTTGATCCATATTCTCAATTGCCAATTTAATGGTGGAAGGGCATTGCTTTAAGACTCTTTCAAAATAATGAAGATTTTGAGTGATATCACCTTTTATTGGATGAATAACTACCGTATCGATATTTAAAAGAGCTGAATAGCTTATTGCTTTTGTAATTAATTCATCAAGTTTGTTTTGTTTCTCTTTTGAAAGTGCAAGATAGTCTTGGGTGTAGGGCACATGGGATTGTACATAATTAACTTTAAAAATGTCTTTGTAAGATAATAATGTGCTTAGATATTCTTCCCCTTTATCACTAATAAGGGTAGAGACGGGATTCATCATCTCACAAAAGTTTAAATCGAGGTTCTCATACCCAAGCATTTTTAACTTGGGTATGAGGTTGACCATTTCGGTTTTACTCCTGTCCTGGTTGAAAGAGAGGAGGTTTGTACTGGTAGCTAGTTTAAACATTATAATCCTTTAAATAGCCATCAATTTCTTTTTGCATTGCGTTAACGGTTGCATCAACACTGATATTATCGGTAAGCATCTTTTTAATGTTAGACATAAAGGAGTAGTAGATTTGGTAACCGGAAGGAATCCAAACTCCGACAATTTTAGGGTTACTTGCAAAGAGTTGTTTTGCAGGTACTTCAAAAAGAGGGTTTTGAGTTATAAAGGATTTATATTCATTCATTTCATAAGTTTCTTTGTTTACAGGAAGATAACCTGTTTTAATATGCCACTTTAATTGAGCTTCTTTGCTGGTTGCATATTTTAAGAACTCCCAAACAGCTGCTTCTTGTCTTGAATTATCTTTAGTGACTGCATAAAGGGCACCGCCGCCAACATTAACACCGCCATTATCATTCTCATTTATTCTAAAGCAAGGCGCAACTCCAAGTTCAAACCGATTTCCCACACTTTGAATAATCGTGGTGAGGTTTGAAGTTGAGGCGAGGAAGGATGCAGTTTTGCCTGCTACAAAAGAAGCGGTAATACCGGAGGAAGCATTTTCAAGGCCTCCTGTTGCATAGAGTTTCTTCCACTTTGTTAGGAGGTTTTTAAAAGTCCCATTTTCTTTAAATACAGTTTTAGTAGGGGTGCCTTGGTGGCCGTTTTCCATATCTGTAATATAAGACACTCCATTTTGAGAACCTAATAAAGCGGTCAACTCATAAGTGGTTGGAATGTTTGAAAATGCATAACGGGTAGTATTTCCTTTTGCATCAATCTGAACGAGTAAAGGGGCAATTTGAATTAATTCATCAATTGTCTCAGGAGGGGTTAGGTTTTGCTCATCAAAAGCGGTTTTGTTGTAGTAGTAAAGAATAGTGGAAGCGTTGAACGGCATACCGATTAGTCTATCTTTATACATCAAACTTTCTTTTGTATTCTCTTGTAAAAAAGAAATGTCATCGTTATATTTTTCAGCTAAATCTTGAGTGTAGGTGACAATATTGGAAGAGACGATATCGAGGGCCCCTGAGGCATCTAATTGGACGATATCTGGATATTGAGAGGTGTCAGTATCTGCTGTAACTGCTTTTAGCTTTACCAGTACATCATTTGCTTTTCCTTGGTAGATAGCCTCTACTTTAATACCCTTCTCTTTACCCACAGTGGTGTTAAAGGAAGAGATTAATTCTTCTGTAGCTTCTTGTAAAATGCCACTATTAGAATGCCACCATGTGATAGTAATAGGCTCTGTTTCCTGTGTTTCTTTGCTACCTGCAGCAAATAAAGCAAAGGGTAGTAGTAACAAGCTGATAGCAATTAAGATTTTTTTCATTGAAGGACTCCTAAGTATATAAATAATTTTTAGTTAACGCTTTTACTATTGTTTTTCTCGCAAAACAGAAAAGGATTATTGTAGGTATTAATATTATGGAAATGGCAGCAAAGAGCGGTCCAAAATCGAGGCTTTCGGAAAAACCTAACATAGTAATGCCAATTTGTATTGTTCTCATATTAATCTTATCGGTTATTACTAACGGCCAAAGATAGCTATTAAAGAACGATATTGCTGACTGTAAAGCAAGAGACGCTAAAAGTGGAGAGGAGAGGGGAAGAAGAATCTTCTTTATTATAAGATAGTCCCCCGCTCCATCTATGGAGGCGGTATCGTAGAGAGAAAGAGGTACTGAGAGGAAGAAGAGGCGAAGTAAGATTATTTGTGATACTCCTAAAAGCCCTGTGATAACCAGCCCTAAGTAGTTGTTAGTCAAATGTAGGTGAAGGACTGTTAAGTAGTTTTGTTGTAAAAGCGTGTCGGAGGGAAAAAATAGGGTACCTAATAAGATTAAAAAGCATAAGTCTTTTCCTTTAAAATTAAATCGTGCAAACGCATAGGAGGCTAAGAATGAAATTGAGAGCCTCAAGGTGGTTCCTAAAACTGCCATCACTAAGGAGTTGAATAAATAACGTAGATAATAGTTATGTGATAACGCTCTTTGATAATTTATCAAGGTTAATTGTGAGGTAACAATCCTAGCAGGTGTTGCGGTAAAGTCTTGTAAGGTAAAGAGCGAGGCTGAGAGGGTATAAAAGATTGGAAATAGGACGATAAGTACAAAGAGTGTAGTGATGATATACTTGAAGATTTTCATAGTACACCTCTATATTTTCTTGTCTTAAACGCATTATATAAAAGACTTACTGTAATGCAGAATAAGAAGATAAGGGCACAAATAGCTGCCCCTTGTCCATAACTGTTAGATCTAAATACCAGGTTGTAATAATAGTAAATTAAAGTTTGAGTTTCATTAAAAGGGCCACCTTCTGTGAGTATCATAGGAGGTACGGTCATTAAAAGAGAGTCTCTTACTCCCATAAAGATAATAAAGGAGAGAGTCGGTTTTATTAAATGAAGCTTAATTTTCCAAACCAAAGTACACACATTTTCGCCAAAAAATAAATCTGCTTGAACAACACATTTATCGATAGAGCGGAGGGCTGAAAGTAGAAGAATAAAGTTGATACCAAAGTCTAAAAAGAGGCAGAGTAGTAAGAGGGAGACATTAGCTCCAGCAGTACTGTCTATCCAGTTAATATTTAAATGGAGGGCTGAGTTTATTATCCCTAAAGAGGGATTAAACAAGAATTTAAAAACCAGACAAGCAGAAGAGAGCGAGAGTGCAAGAGGTAAAAAGAAACCTGTTTCAAAGAACTTTGAGGCTTTACTTTCTTTTTCACAAAGGAGAGAGGCAAACAAAATAGTTATCGTATTTAGCGGAACAAAGAAAATGGCAAAGCGCAAAGTTACCCAAATACTATGGGCTAACTCATTTCTAGAAAAGAGTGATTTATAGTTGGCAAAAAAGACAAAGTTTTTTAACTTTCCATTAAATGATATTGAAAAGAAAGAGGAGATAAAAGTCTTAATAAGGGGGTAGTAAACAAAAACAAAAGCCAGTAATAGCGCAGGCGCTAAATAGAGGTAAGGTTTAATCTTTGTTTTTTTCATGCCCCTTATATTAAAAACATTGAACAACAGTGTCAAGGGAAAATGTAATTTAATTCTATATAATATAATGAAATATATAACATTACAAAATCTTACGTTATCTTTTATTAGGTGAGCTTTATTTGTTATTTACTTGCTAAGAAAAGAAAAAGATGAGAATGATGCGATTCGAACGCACGACCTATTGCTCCGGAGGCAATCACTCTATCCAAACTGAGCTACACTCTCAACTTCGTCTATGATAATAAAATCTTGGTTTCTTGGCAATAAATTACTTAAATATGGACCTTAAAGTTCCCTTTTGGAGGAAGAGAAATTGTTTTATGACTCTTTACATACTCAATTAAAAGCTCTTGCATATCTTCACTGTACTGCTTTAAAATCTTGCATTTGCTAAAGACTTCATATCCACCTGTTCCACTTTGTCGATAATTGTTGAGTACTAAAGAAAGCTTCTGTTCTGGAAAGGTGAGTAAGTCATGGCCTTTATAGTTTAATTTAACCACTCGGCTTTCAAGAGGCTTTGAGATACAAAACTCATATTCTATAGCTGAGTAATAATCGTAGTTATAGTGTTCCACTTTAGGTTTTGTGAAACGCTCACTAATTACAATTTCATTGTTCTGAATAGCAAAATAGGAGGCAACTCGCTCAAGAGCAGTTTTTAAGATAAAACCATCAACTTCTATGACCGTCAACGTATTTGGAAAAGGATAGCAGGTGAGTAGTCCTCTAAGAGTTACTTCTTTATTTAAGGTAATAGGGTCGTTAAACAAGGCGGTAATTGAGATATCTGCCTTGGTAAAGTCCTGTTGAACTTGGTTAAAGAAATCGACAAGAGAGGAGCCATACATCGCACTTTCAAGTTTATCGTTATCACAAAAAGGAAGAGGAAGATTTCCAATTACTTCATCTAGGGGGCCGGCTAAACTATCTTCTAAACTTTGAAGTTGTTGCTGAACCTTTTCTACAGCCGCAGTATTACAGTTTATTCCGTCCTGCGCCTTTAATAGTTGTGCTTTAATTTCATGTTGATTCTTGCTAAACTCAAGAAGGGCATATTGCATTCCTTTACAGCCTACTTGTAAGACTAAACTTTTTCCTATAACGGTGGGCTCCATCACAAGGTGTTGGTGAGCAGTTAAAATTACATCAAAACCAATAGTAGAAAGTTCTGTTCCTCGGTTTTCAATATATTGTCCCTCTTTCTTTTCTTCAAAGCCCCCATGATAGACTAAGATAGTGTAATCGACGCTTTCTTTTGTTAAAGCTTTAAAGGCCTTTTTTGCAGCTTCTACACAGTCGGTAACATGAAGAGTTTCTAGGTTTTCATTCTTTTCCCAGACATTGACGAAATCTGTGGTAATGCCAACTACTCCCAACTTTAAACCATCTTTCATGGTATAAACTTGGTATTGTTTTGGTTTTAAACGATTTAAGTCATCCTTTAAATTAGCATTTAAAAGCGGAAGGTTAAGCTCTGAAGCTAAATCTTCAATTACTTCTCTTCCATAGTTGAAATCATGGTTTCCCAATGTAAAGCCTGCTAGTTTTGCAGCTTTAAAAGCAAGCGCTTGAGGAAGTGGTCTAATCTTATTAAGTATTACGTGACGGGCTAAAAGCGAGCCTTGAAGATTATCGCCACCGTCTAGTACTAGAGAGTCTGGCTCTATTTTTTTAGCAATTTCAAACAGTCCAGTATGAGTATCGTCCGCATTTATATAGTTAGTAGGAAATAGGTAGCAGTGTATGTCACTAAAGTAAAATAGTTTTGCCATTTTAACCTCGCATTAACTTGGTTCGAAGTTTTCCACTTAACGCTTCAACAATTAATACCAATACTACAAGGCCAATTAAGATTGCCCCTACATCGTTCCAACGATAGCTCGACATTGCAAAGATTAATGGTGCCCCGATACCACCAGCGCCTACAAGTCCTAATACTGTTGCATCTCTTAAGTTCATATCAAAGCGGTAGATTAAAGTGGATGCAAAGGAGGGAAGTAGTTGTGGAATAATGCCATAACGTATCTTTTGAAAGAAGGTACAACCTTGTGCATCCAAGGACTCTAAAATGCCTTTATCAAGATCTTCAATGGCTTCGATAAACATCTTTGACAGCATACCAACGGAGCAAAGGCTCATAGTAAGGAGACCGGCAAAAGGACCTGGACCTGTTACCATAATAAACATAAGACCATAAACAAAAGCTGGAATAGTTCTTATTGCCATAATAAAGACACGACCAAAGATGCCCAGCCATTTAGGAACAATGTTGAAAGAGGAAATAAACGAGATAGGAATTGCAAAGATAGCACCAACTATCGTACCCATTAAAGCGATACACATGGTCTCTAATAAAAGATAAGCAACTCCAGTTTTACCCATTCCAAAGAGAAGGGAAGTAGTAGGATGTACTAAGCCTTTGAAAATTCCAAGGGCGACAGCAATACCACTACCATCGGTCTTTTGAACTTTGAGGGCGGTTGATGACCAGATTAAGAGTAGGAGACAAATAAAGACAATTATTAATTGTTTACGCCATAATTTTGGTTCTTGACTGAGTTTTTCTGCAATAGTAAGTTTCATAATTCTTCTCCTAACTCAATTTGCTTCTGAGCCATTGACTCAAAGATTCGATTACAACAACCGTGATAAATAGCGCGATTAAGATCATACCGACTCTGTCGTACTCTCTCCAACCAATCTTTTCATTCAGTATTAGACCAAGTCCACCAGCGCCTACATAGCCTAAAATTGAGGCATATCGAACATTACCTTCAAAGCAGAAAAGCACTGTAGATAAATAGGTTGGAAGGACTTGTGGAAGAATTGAATAACGGATACAAGAAAGGGGGTGACAACCAAGTGCTCCAAGTGCTTCATAAGAGCCCATTTCAACAGTTTCAATGTTCTCATATAAAATCTTACCACAATAGGCAAAGGTGAAGACCGCAATAGCTACAGTTCCCGCTAGTGTTCCAAGTCCAAAGATATAAGTCGCAATTAAAGCAGCAACTAGGGTTGGTAGAGTTCTAACTAAAGAGAACAGAAATTTTACAATTGCAGTTACTACTTTATTCTTAACAAGGTTAGTTGAGGCTAAAATGGCAAAAGGAATGCATAAAAGAGCACCTATAACTGAGCCTAATAAACTCATCTTAATGGTATCCCAAAGAGGCGCCCAAACTCTTGCCATATAGGATAAATCTGGAGGAAACATATCTTTAAGCATGACAAAGAAGTAGGAGATTCTAGAAACTAAGACTGTGAGGGAGAAACCTGTTACCTTTGCTGAAATTAAGATAGCTGCAACTGTAAGTATTAGAATTACAGGCATGCGACTACGCTTTTGGCTTACTTGTTTACCATTAGAGAGCGTATAGACCTTAGGTTTAAAGATTTTATCGTATAGGCTCATCATTGCCATCCTTTTGGCCATAGATTTGGCTTAAAACATCATCATCAACTTTATTAGAAGGTCCATCATAAATAATTTGACCTTCCTTTATGCCAATAACACGTGTGGCATATTCAAGTGCCAGTTCGACGTGGTGGATATTAATAAGTACAGTAATTCCCATTTCTTGGTTGATGTGAAGAAAATCATCCATAACTTGTTTAGCAGTGACTGGGTCTAAGGCGGCAACTGGTTCATCAGCTAGAATTACCTTTGGATTTTGAGCGAGGGTCCTAGCCAGTGCTACTCGCTGTTGCTGTCCGCCTGAGAGTTGGTCAACTCTGATATAAGCTTTATCTAAAATGCCAACTTTATCGAGGGCTTCAAGCGCTTTTATTTTCATTTCTTGTGGAAATATACCAAAGATTGAGCGGTAAAACGGTAGGTCTGGAACAAAGCCTGTAAGTACGTTTTTGATAACTGTTGTGCGAGTTACAAGATTAAAGCTTTGAAATATCATGCCAATTTTTCGTCTTAGTTTTCTCAATTGTTTTCCGTCGATAGTACGTACATCAACATCATCGACTAAAAGAGTGCCACTGGTTACACTGTGCATTTTATTAATAGCTCTAATTAAGGTACTTTTGCCTGCTCCAGATCTTCCAATTATTGCAATGAACTCACCATCGTTGATGGTAAGATTAACATCTTTTAAGCCTACGGTTCCGTTAGGATATACTTTCCCAACATTTTTAAAATTGATCATGATTTTGTCTCCAGTTATCAGCTTTTCCCTTGGAAAATGAAATTCACTCTTCAAGAGAAAAGGGAGCATTAAAAAAATGCTCCACTTTAAATTTTGTATAAATTTATTTAGAGTTACGAATTAAATCTTGTGCTTTTCTTTCGTTATCGTAATCGGAAGAAACTGCTTTTTGGTAACCGGTGTGGCTGTAAACAGCAATAACTTTCTTGCCGTCTTCGCTCTTGTTAAGATTCATAAAAGCATCTTGTAAAGCAGCTACAAATTCAGGAGTCATAATCTTGCTTGTCTTTGAAACAGATACGGTATCGTTGTAGATCATTGGAGTAACACCAATTACGTTGGTCTCTGCCCAAATGTCTTTGCCTCTACCATAAGAAGCCATCCATTTACCTTCTTGGTCACGACGAGCATCTGCATAAGTTACTAATACATCAACTTGTCCAGCTGCTAAACGAGCAAAAGCGGAACCATAGCTATCAGATTGTACTGCATGAGCTAAATCTGCAACTCTTTTACCTTCATAGTTGTCCATAAGCCAGATTGTTGGGTAAACATAACCTGCAGGAGAAGTTGAGGACATAACTGACCAGTTTGCACTGTTTAAATCATCCCAAGTAAGTTTTTCGCCGTTGTTAACTTTAGCTGCAAGTTCTTGACCTTTAGCTGAAGGACCAGCGATCATAAGTGCACGATAACCAATTGCTTGGGTATCAGCAGCGGTGGTTGGCTTGTTGTCATTCCAATCTTTAGGATTATCACTATCGACAGAAAGTCCATCTCTAGTTGCAGTTAAAATAACATCACAGCCATCATCATAAAGTAAATAGGTGTTAGCTGGAATTAGTCCAACATCAGCAGTACCTGCAGAAAGGGCAACCCCTACAGCTTCATAAGTGGTACCAACTGTGATTGTAACGTTCTTTACAGTATAACCAGTTTTAGCTAATTCTGAGATTAAAAGATTTTTTAAAGGTTCAGTTACTGTGATTATTTCTGCAGGTTCTCTGCTAGGTACATAATACACATTGAGATTGTCAATTGTTTTGGAATCTTGAGTAGCTGCTTCTTTGCTACCTGCAGCAAAGATGCCCATTAAGCAAACAAGGGTGAGTACAAGGACAACAGTTAATTTTTTCATGAAAAAATTCTCCTATCAATATATTTCGAGTTTTGCAGGAACGTAAACAGCAAACGCTGTCTCTCGTTCTTTGCGAATTCGCTCAGTTAAAAAACGGCAAGCATTTTGCCAAACACTTTCAGGGTAGATGATTAAATGCGCACTTGCATTGACTTCTACATCACCATCAAGATCTTGATAAATAACAGTAACTGGATTTTCTCCGCGTTCTTTTAATGCTTTTATTGCCCCAAAGGCAAAAGAACTGTCGCTAAAAAGGAGTGCTTGTGGGATATGCTCAGCTTTCAAGGTTAGTTGATATCCTGAATTAGCCTCCATCGTTCCTAAACAAAAGTTTTCATCTTTATAGAGCTCTTTAGCTTTTAGTAAAAGCTTAAAGTACTCCATACGTTTCTTTCCAATAATTGTATCTCCAGATTTATAAGTTCCACCAAAGTAACCAATATCTGTGAGTCCTAAAGAAAGAAAGTACTCGAGAACTTGGTTTTCAGCATCATCGTAATCCATGAT
>CAYYEN010000048.1:0-11201 GCA_964470795.1 uncultured Spirochaetaceae bacterium
ACTCAATTTTGAAAGAAGAGGTGTTTGTATATGAAAAAGAAAGTTTCAGTAAAAACATTTGCTTTAATTATGAGTATTATATTCATGATATTAACATTCGTAGGTGCCGGATATGTACTTCTCAACCATGGTCGGGTAAATGCTGGATACGCAGTAATTCCTATGTGTTTTTGTTTCGTGTTTGTAGGGGTGTTTAGCGACCAAAAGAAAAAACAGCAAAAGGCTGATGAGTAATAAAGCTATATTTTAATGCGGAGGTATATAAGATGAAGAAGATATTAACAATTTCATTGAGTATAGTGTTTATATTAGGCTTAGTAGGATGTGGATCAAAAGCGACAGGAAATGGTACATCAGTTGCAGGTGGTGCAGATATACCAGTCAATAGTGGTGCTGTCGATTCGGAAAAAACGCAGGATGCAATACAAGAAACAGAAGAAAAAATTATAGTTTGTGAGGATGAGGCGGTTAATCCAAATGGGACAGACTATGGACTAGATATGACGGTAAGGGATGTTACTAATAAAGGGTTAACATTAGTGTTTACACAATCAGGAGGAAATCCAACCGGAGAATTGCAAACAGGTAATGATTATTCACTTGAGCAAAATGTAGAAGGCTATTGGAAACCAGTTGAAACTGTAACAGATGAAATAGGCTGGGAGGATATAGCTTATATTATTCCTAAAGAAGGAATGGCTGAAATTGGTATAAATTGGGAATATTTATACGGAGAATTGGGTGCTGGAAAGTATAGGATAAGAAAGCCATTTATGGATTTTCGTGGTACTGGCGATTATGATACTGATAGCATTTGGAGAGAATTTGAAATTGAATGATACATTTGAATCATAATTTGTTTCTGAAAAGTTGAATTGAAGGAGAAAGCAATCATGAAAAAGTCTTTGATAATTAGAATCGTATTAGTCATGATGTATTGCATTCCGTTTGAATTTTTATCTGTTAATGGCGATGCAGTATCAGGAACAATGATTTTCTATGTACTGATGGTTATTGGATTTGCAGGTCTTTGCTGGGGAGCAGTGAAAACCAATAATATTCCTATAATTTATATCGGAAATGTGTTGAGTTTTGTATCTTCTTATATTGTTGCAAAGGTCTCTGGATTGGATTCAATGGGTTATTATTTCAAGCCGTTTACGGCCTATTCGCTTATTGTTGCATTATCAATAGTAGCGGTTATTTGCCAAACAATTCCAGTGCTAGTTCATATGGTAAGAAAGAAAAAGATGCAGTAATAATTTACAATTTAGTGTGGAGTTATGAATTATGACAAAGAAAATATCAAGAATTATTGCTACAGTAATGCTGGTTATTGCTGTTGGTTTTGTGGGATATGCTTTAAGTCACCCGGAGGCTTCATTTCCATGGAGTAGTGTAATTACACTTGGCATATATATTGTATATCTCATAGCAATGATTATTATGTTTGTTGCACCATTTAAGAAACAGTAACAAATTTAAGCTTTAATTGTACAGCACATTTTATTTGGCAGTCCGATAGGGCTGCCATTTTACATAGATAAGTGAACAAAAAATAAAATATATAAAAAATGAAAAAAATTTGAAGACTTTTGGCTTCTTGTTTCGTTTTAATAAATGTAGAGCAAAGGAGGTGGAGATGATAGGTTCTAGAGAAAATTTAATAAGACTTATTGAACAGTATCAGAATCTGGTATTCTCCGTTTGCCTCAAAATGACCGGTGATTATTTTACTGCAGAAGATATTACACAGGATACATTTATAGCAGCATATAAAAATTGGAAAAGCTTTGATGGAAAAAATGAGAAGACCTGGATATGCAGGATAGCAACAAATAAATGCATTGATTACCAAAGAGCTGCAGCGAGAAAGGTAGTTTCTATTGATGACGAATCAATTGTTGATATGCCAGATTCTACCGAAGTTTTACATGAAATAATAAATAAAAATATTATGCAGGAATTTGAAAATGCTGTTCAAAATTTAGATGAACCATATAGAAAGGTTGCCTGGCAGCATTTCATTGAAGGTAAGAGCGCGAAAGAAATTTCATTCGAAAATGATGTTGGGATTAAAACAATTCAAACACAGATTTATCGAGCACGTAGTATGTTGAAGAAAAAAATTAGAAAGGAGGATCTTATAACATGAAAGAATATTTGAGTGATGAAGAATTATTACAATTTATAGCAGATATTGAAGAGTGTGATTTGGTAGAAGCTCCTCCTGATATTGCGGAAAAGATCTTAGATAAGATTGATAAAAAAGATCAAATTATAGAATATAGGAAATTCCGCAACAGAGTAATAGCAGCAGTTGCTTGTATTTTGGTTCTTACTGTAGTTGTTCCAGAATGGATTAAGTTAAGACCTGAGATTTCGGCTTCAGAACTAATGAAAAATGAAGAAAAGGTTGATTTAGCAGGATCCAAAATATTGGGTGGTTTATGTGACACACATTATATTAGTGATTTTATGAATGGAAGAATAGGATATGAAACCTAGAAAGAAAAATAATTTTTTTACGCTTGTATGTTCTTTTTGCCCAGGTGCGGCAGAAATGTATATGGGATTTATGAAAAGTGGACTTAGCTTACTTGTAGTTTTTGCAATTCCAATCTTGATTGCAATTATTTTATACGGTGGAGATTATTTGGCTATTATATCAGGCATCGTTTATATATTTAGTTTTTTCCATGCGAGAAATATTGCAACAGCACCTCAGGAACAGTTTGATTTATTGGAAGATAAATATATCTGGGAAGAATTTATGGGAGGAAAGCCGGTTATCGTTCCTTCGAAGATATATAGAAAATGGGCTGCGGCTGCTTTGATTTTAGCTGGTATTAGTGGCATATGGTATTCATTTAGAAATGTGATTCAGAATATTATAGATTGCTTCAGACCAAATGATTATGAAAGAATGTTGGCAGATGGTATTATTTCAAGTTTGCCAAGATTGGCATTTTCTATCTTTGTCATAGTTATTGGAGTGGCGTTAGTTAGAGGAAAAAAGAAAGAACTGATAGGAGATGATGAAGATGGAAATGGTAGCAGAACAGACGAGTAAAAAAGAAGAGCGAGTTCATAGAGTAGGTAGTGTTACAACTGGAATATCTATGATTGGATGGGGAGTGCTTTTTATTCTATATGAAGTGCATGTGATTACAGATTTGGCTAAGGTTTTGAAACTTTGGCCTGTAATCCTCATAAGTCTCGGATTGGAAATACTTTGGTATAATGCAAGAGGTAAAAACCTAATATACGATAAAGGGGCAGTATTTATTCTTATTCTTATGACTGGATTTTCTCTGATGATGGCATTTGCTGATCAAGTTATGATGTATATGAATTTAATATAGTAAAAGTTTCTGGATGATTAAAAATGAAATCCTCCACAATATGACCTAAACAAACTTATATATTTCTGATAATGTATTCTTGGAGGCAAGAAGATTATGGGAAGAGATATAGATACAGTAGGCATTGGCAAGCGATTAAAGTTTGAAAGAGAAAAGCTTGGGATTACCCAGGAAGAGATGGCAGAGCGTCTTGGAATATCAGATAGACAGTATCGCAGGTATGAGAATGGAACATCTCAGATGCGTTCAAATGCTCTATTTATATTAAATAATATGGGTGTTCCACTTGATTATCTTTGTAATGGACAGGTTGCTTTGGACTGGTGGGTTGAGCGTAGTTTTAAGATAATGCCAGATGATATGCTAGAAGAAAAAGTTCAGCAGCTTATGGATATTTCTAAGAGACATGAAGCTGATGGTGATCAGAATGAGCTGGTTGATTTTCTACTTGAACTTCGAAAATATGCGATGATGCACAATGATGATAAGGTATTAAGGAAAGTAGATACTTTTACATATTTTACAGAAGCTTATGAGCAATTTGGTTGAAGAATAAGCACCCTAGAAGGTTGATTTTGCTTGATTTTTCGGGGGGGGTGTGATAGCATTTTTCTGTTGGCTTTTCAATACTTTTTTGATAAAATGTAAGGAATAGCAGAAGAATGGATAGAAGGTATTACGGACGTACCCGAATAGGTGTAATGAGTAATTTCATAATAAAGGATAATCCATTGGGGTTGCGAGAATTTACTGGAACGATAGATAATATTAGTGAAGGTGGAATTTTAATCCGTGTTGATATGGATTGCTTCGGAGTTGCAGTTGATTCCATTACAGAGGGAATGATTATATACTTTCAGACATATGATGAGTATGAGCTGTTTGGACAACATAAGGAAGATATTATTACTGGTGAAGTAGAAGTTATTCGTGTAGAACAGGGAGAAGATGTTAAGCTTTTTGGATGTAAAATGAAAAAGCTTAGTCCGGAGCTGAACCAGTATATTACGAATAGAAAACTATCTGTATATATGAAAACAATAAAAGAATGATATAATTGTGGCATCAGGAGATAACTTCTGGTGCCATATTATTTTAAGGGGTGAATGGTATGAGAGTTCTTCAGCCAAAAGATGGACAAACATATCTATATTTTTATGAGGATTCAATGATGAATCCATCGCAGAATATTTCTTTAGCAAAAAAATTGCTTAAGGAGTTAGGCTGCAAGATTGGTCCTGCATGGAAAAGAGAGCAACCAGAATATCATATTTGTACATGTGAAAAGGGTGAATTTCGCCTAGTAAATGATGTTCCTGCTATTTTTATTGAATCAGATAATAGCGAAGTTATTAGCTTTCTTGCAAAAGGGCTAGAGATTGTATGCCATAAATATAAAAAAGGCTGCGAAATAAGACTGGCAGATGGTTCATCAGCAGTTATAAAGGACTATATAAAGGAAGATTATCTTGCTGACACAGCTTCAGGCGAAAAGCGGATAACAGAAGATGACATCATATGTAAAAAGCTGATTCCAGATAATATAGTAGGAAAAAATGTTTCCGTATCATTGTGGGATCCAGATATGGGAGAATTAGACGAATATACTGGTATCGTAAAGAAATGTGAGATGCCGGGAAAGGTGCTTAGCATTACTGTAGAAGTGGTGTGGTCCGATGATGAGGATGATCCATACATTTTTGAGCATACTATCTATGAGGATGAGATATATAAAATCAGTGTAGACGAATAAATACTCTAATATATAAGAGCAAATATGCTCTAACTACTCGCAATTTTTTCTAAAACAATATTCCTCTAAAATGTAAGTGTAAAAATAATCCAGAAAGGAGGAGGTTTACACATGACTAATGAGGAATTTTTGTGTGCTGTTGAAGCAGAATTAAAAGAGAGAAACTTGTCTTTGTACAAACTGCAAGAGCGTATTGATGAAGACATTATCAAAGAAAGTACATTCTATTCACTATTTCATGATAGAAGAACAGTAAGAATTGAATACATCATAGAGATATGCAGGGCACTAGATATGTCGCCGACAGCACTTATTGATCCGGATGGTTCAAAGGATAATCTTAAGCCAGTTCAGATAGAACTTTTGAATGAGTTTGAAGGCTGTGATGAAGCAATGATCCGAAGGATTTTACCAATCATTAAAGGACTGGTCCTTGGTGAAAAAAACAAACAATAGCCGATGCTAATCGAGAAGATTCGGTGGCATCGGTTTTTTAATGCCTGTTTATTAGTAGTTGCTATGGACAGAGCATTTCTATCCATAGCAGCATAGTTTATTTTTTATCACTTATTTCCTGTGAAGAACGAGATTTTTCTGTAGATTTCGACTTCGCAGGTTCTTCTTTTTCTTTTTGTTCACCCATATATTTTTCAAGATTTTCAAGTTGTAATTCCATCTGGGATATTTCGCTATGAGCACCTTCCCAGGTTGAGAGTATCTGACTTTTCTGTAGTTCCAATTGTTGGAATTTTTGATTAAGTTTGTCTATATCCATAGTGGTAGGATTGAGGCCATGCTCCTTAAGAAAACGGACTGCTGAATCATAAATTATAAGTTTGGCTTCATGGTCATTACGCCTGTCTCGAAGGTATGCATCAGGATCCTTTGATTTCTTATAGGCATCATGAAAGCGTTTATTTTGTTTATAGATTTCTGCATATTTTATGATTTCTCCAAGCTCCTTCATATCAGATTCTATTGATACTAAAGAAGCTTTGGCCGTCTTTGCAACTTCTCGTTTTTGTTCAATAGAAGCTTTCAGTTCTGCAATAGAACCTGCAGCTGCATATGAGGATGCCATGGCTTTTAAGTTCTGGACATTGGCCCATCGTCTTAAGCCCGGAGACTGCGTAAATTTCTCTTCTGTAGTATCAATAAGTGGAGAAGAAGCAGTAGGTCTTTTAGGAAATGAAATCTTTCGTCTTGCATTAGACTCGATGCGTTTACTGATTTCTTCTCTGGTGTATTTTGAGCCAAGAGTGCGCTCCGAACCACGGACAAATCTTTCGGCACCTGCAGGCTTAAACGCAATATATTTTGGTGCATCAGGAGATAATGATTCACCTTTGATTTCATATCCTTTGGCACGCATAAGCTCCAGGAATGATTCATAATTTCTTGAGAATTTAATGCATTCATTAATGTCAGTTTTTAGTTGAGCTTTCCATGAAGTTCCTTCCTTTTCCATCTGCCATTCGGTGTATTTTTTACCTTTGGCAGGAGATGGCTTTATAACAGAAATATTATGCTCGGTGCATAGCTCATCTGACAACTGACGGATCCTGTGATAGGAGCGTTTGCAGTCATTATATTTATGATGATCAGTATTATTTGTAGCCGAAAATATAATGTGATTATGTATATGATTCTTTTCAGTATGGGTGGCAATGACATAGGAATATTTACCCTCTAATACCTTGTCAGCAAGCTCAGTTCCAATCTTATGAGCCTCATCAAATGATACTTCTCCTGGAGCAAAAGACTGTATCAGATGGTATGCTTTGATGTCTTCAATTGCTTCCTTTTTTCCAGACAAATGAGTGAATTCCAGGTGAGCAGTTTTAGGAGAGCAACCGTATGATGATACATAAATTTCGCCATCTGTTTTTTTAGGATCGGTAATATAAGCTATCGATTTATTAACGGTTGCTTTGATAGCATGGATTCGTGTGTAAGCCATATTTTATCCATCAGCTCCTTTACTTCATTTACATCTTCTTCATAGACTTTTCCTGTCATGTTCATCTGTTTGGCAATCTGATTTATTCGAGATCCGATACGAGATAACTGGACAGAATATTCATGAAGTTCTGTGTAATCCACGTCATAAACGAATCCATAAATGATTAAGTTTCGCAGATAAGCTGACATTGAATTCATACCGGAAAGCTTTGTTTTTTCTTCGAGCAGTTTTTTCTCACGGTCGGATAAATATATGGTCAGCTTATTATTTCTTGAACGATTTTTCATAAGCATTTCCTTTCTTTGTGGTAACTGAAAAATTGTGAATGTGGGGTCAGGGGAGAAGCTCCCTTGCAAGCATATCAGGGTGGCAGAGAAGCTGCCGGGTTCCCTGATTTTTGGATTTGGTGTACGGACAAATCCAGTGCTTGGTAATCCACGCAATTAACCTAAAGGGTAATTGCGGTGTTCAGCCAGCTTAGGCTGGCATCTTTGAACACATATGTGCGTATCCGCACCAGTAATAGTGAAAACAAAAAGCTGCCACAGGGCATAATATGCCATGCAACAGCTATGAGTTTCTTCTATATATTATAAAGTTGTGTTTATCCAATAAATATATTAATTGATGTAAAGCCTCTGGTCAAATACAAAATGGTAGTCCTTAAAGCGAACGGAAGTTCTTTTACGAGTACAAACTTATGACAATGCAAAATTGTAAATTGTAACTGTAAAGAACAAATATGCAGAGTTGGGGGATTACCATGAGAAATAGAATAAAGCGAAAAATACTATATAGCAGTTGCCAGCATCCATGAAAATGGGTGCTCTTTTTTTATTGTACTCTAAATAGTTGGAGTAGTATTTTTTGATCTATTCTCTAATTGCTTCCTCAACAGTCAGGAGGATCTATGTTCAGATGGAGAGGGAGTTAGTAGGTTCACAATCCGGAAGCAAATGTAAATGCTTTTGGACAAAATAGCTACACGGTTGGACAGATAAGCAACAGACATTCCGTGGAGCTTAATATAGAATTTACGCTAGAGGTAGATGTAAAAAATGTACAGATATTTAAGTGCTGACCAGGCGAAGAAAATTGGTCCAAGAATAAAAAGTTTATTGAAGAAAAAGGGTGTTACCGTTACGGAAGCTGCAGATGCTTTCAGTATTGGTAGAAGCAATTACTATAAGTTTCTTCAGGGTACAAGAAACATGCCTATAGAATTATTGGTTGCTCACTGTGTTTTCTTTAATGTGAGCTTAAGCTTTTTAATCTTTGGAGAGGATATTCCAGAGTGGGATGATAAGAATTATTTTCATCCAGGGGAGATAGATTACAAGACTATGGATCTTGTAGAGCAGATTCAGAAGCTGGAGCATCCACGAAAAAAGAAACAGATATGCAAATTGATGAAACATCTTGCAGACTTGGTTGGCGACATGGAATAAAATTTCACCGCTCACATAAAGCACACAAGGTGAATGAGCAACAGCATTGCCTTGTGTGTTTTTATGGGTGATGAATACCACCACTACGGTGGCAATACCCATTGTGTTTATCCAAACACTTAAGTCCGGATCGGTTCCGGCAATGTACCTTGAAAATTGAATATGGGAGTTCGCAGGACGTACAAAAGAGTTAGCTTGCCAAGAGGTATGTGCGGTGATATGAGCGCAGCTGTTCTGGTTAATGGTAGTGAAGGCCTGCCATGGCGAAGATCCTTTTGTTAATAATGATACACATCCAGAAATTGGATCCATTTTTAGGACGAGGTGGTGCAATACCAGTGTGAATCGTGAACCTGATGATTACCTGCGAATTTTATTTTTTATCTGTCAATAAAAGTATATCAATGCTTGGTGTATTTTTACTGGCAGATAATGTCAAATATACAGCGAAAGGGGCAGAGCTATGGGCGAAACAATTACTATAGTAAAAGAGTGGAAGAAGTTCCGAAGATACCAAGATGGTGCAGATTACTATGGTATGAGTAAATCAAGTTTTATGAAACTTGCAAAGGATGCCAGGGCGATATATAAACCGGGTAAAGTTGTGCTTGTTAATTGTGAAATACTCGAAAAATATCTGGAAGGTTTTAAGATAGAGTAGGTCATATATTAGCTTGACATTTTTGTATTACAAAAATATAATAACAGTTATAGGAGGAACTGCGTATGGCAAAAGCAGGACGACCAAAGGCTGACGTTACGAAGGAAAAAGTCGTATGCGTAAGAATGAAGCCTGAGGAGTACAAGAGACTTAAAGAGTATGCGGAATCCTCTGAAATGACTGTTACTCAAGTGGTGCAAAAAGGTATCAACACAGTACTGGAAAATGTAACGACCTGATATGATCTCTCCTTTTGGAAAGGAGAATTATATGGCATCACGAAAAGACAAAAAGGGTAGAGTATTTCGTAAGGGCGAAGGGTATTCTGATGCGAAGGAAATGTATTATTATTCCTACACAGATCCCTTTGGAAAACGGAGATATATCTACTCAAAAGATTTACTATCGCTTCGCGAAAAGGAAGAACAATTAAAGAGAGATCAGTTGGATGGAATAGACACTTATGTGGCTGGCAATGCTGATTTGAATTTTATGTTCGACCGTTACATGGCTACCAAAACTGAACTGAGAGTATCAACAAGATCAAATTATTTAGAGGTATATGATCGGTATGTGAGAAATGAGTTCGGCAAGAAGAAATTAGTCGAGATTAAGTACAGTGATATCTTATTCTTTTATAATTATCTGATTACTGATAAGGACCTTCATATAGGAACGGTTCAGTATATTCAGCGGTTAATTAGACCATCCCTTGAGATGGCGGTAAGAGATAATATTATTAGAAAAAATCCGGCTAATGGAATTATCCAGCAGTTGAAGAAAAATCCGCAGACAGGTGGAGCATATAAAAGACATGCGCTTACACTTGTTCAGCAGAGAGCATTTCTATCATATCTGGATGAAGAACCAAGATATAACAAATGGAAGCCTTTTTTTACCGTAATGGTTGGAACAGGAATGAGAATTGGCGAATTGATTGGCTTAAGATGGGAAGACATCGACATGGATGCGAGAACCATTGATATCAATCATTCGCTTTTTTATTTCGCTGGAAGGAGAAATAAGCAACCTAATAAGTGGGTAATTAATCTTCCAAAGACTGAATCAGGTATTAGAGTGATTCCTATGGTAGATTCGGTGTACACAGCCTTTTTAGAGGAAAAATCGCGTCAGGATGAAGAAGGAACCTCATGCATATCTGTAGTAGAGGATATGACAGGTTTCATCTTCTGTAACCGTTTCCGTGAGATTAACAACCCTGAAGGGATTAATCGTAATCTTAATAGAATAATTATCGATCATAATTCAACAGAGGAAGTTAGAGCAGCAAGGGAGAAGCGTGAGGCGGTTATTTTACCTCATTTCACGTGTCACCATTTAAGGCATACATTTTGTGCCAGGTTATGCGAGGCAGATGTAAATATCAAGGTAATACAATCTATAATGGGGCATAAAGATATTCAGACAACAATGGATATATATGCCGAAGTAACCGGAGATAAGAATAAGAAGTCTCTGGAAGAAATTTTTGATCAAATGAAGTTATTTTAATATTGAGTGCGAGAGGTCCTTTGTGGATCTGCGAGTTCCAGCGAAGAAATAGGCTTTGGGCTAGTCCAACAAATTATCGAAAGTCCAACAAAAGTCCAACGAAAGCCGTTTTCGTGGTACATTATAATACTCAATAATACAATAATGGAAATTAGCGAAAAGCAATAAAATCACATAATACATCATAATGAATTGCATCGCGGTATTTTGGAGGAAGTGCAGACAATAGTGGCTCTAGGCGCCGGAACTGTCACTAAGCGCGTGTATGGAGACGGCCGAATTGAAAGATGTGATAACGTGAAGGATGTAGGGCTTTACATCAGTAAAATAGATGAAATGATCGAGAGAAAGAGACAGCTGTTTAAGGGGTAAAGGATGCACTAGTACATGCATTTACTCAATTGAAAAAGTAACTTCCAGTTACTAAGTTTTAAAATTTTATAAAGTCATGCAAATATAAAGATGGAAGATAGTCTTGCAAAAGGATTATCTTCCTTTT
>CAYYEN010000049.1:0-11176 GCA_964470795.1 uncultured Spirochaetaceae bacterium
GATTAAAGAAACTGTTGCAGGTCTTGCTGATGGTTCTATCAAAGTATTTGATACTTCTAAATTCACTGTTGATGGTGGCAAACAACTTACTCAAGCTTTTGCTCTTGATACAAACGGTGACTTTGCTGCAGATAAGGGCGAAGCTGTATTTGATGGTGCTTTCCACGAATCCTACTTCCAATCAGCTCCTTACTTTACATCAAAGATTGATGGTATTACTTGGCTCAACGCAGCTTTCTAATTCCTTTAATAAACAACTTAAGAGAGGCGACAGATTTGTCGCCTTTCTTCTTTTAGTGAGTTTATCACAGACAAATTAATTGCTCCTTATTATATTACAAACATAAATAAACAAATTAAGGAGCTAATATATGTCAGTAACAAAAGTAACAAATAGCAATTTTAAAGCAGAGGTATTAGATAGCGATAAGCCTTGTCTAGTAGATTTTTGGGCCTCTTGGTGTGGTCCTTGCAGAATGCTCTCTCCAACGGTTGAGGAAATTGCAAACGAAAATTCAAATATCAAAGTTTGTAAGATAAACGTTGATGAAGAAGCGGAACTTGCTTCTAAATTTGGAATCATGAGTATCCCAACTTTAATAGTTTTCAAAAATGGTCAAGTTGTAAGACAAAGTGCCGGAGTTAGGCCTAAAGACGCAATTCTTTCAATGCTCAACTAAGGCAGAAAGCCTCTCGATATCGGTCAGCTCAATACTACCCCGCGATAGCTTAACAAGCTTCTCAGCTTGAAAGTACTTTAACATACGGGTAATAACTTCTCGAGCAGATCCTATATGGGAGGCTATTTTTTCATGTGTTATCTCAAGTGTTGTGGTATCTTCTAGATTACTTTCTTCTAATAAAAAGGAGGCTAACCTTTTATCGATACTCTTAAACAATACTTGGTCCACTAACCACATCACCTCGGTAATGCGAGAGGCTAAGAGCTGATTCGTGTAATTAGCTACTACTAAAGAACTATTCATTAATTCTTTATAAACTGGAGCGGGGATAACAAAAAACTCACTCTCTTTTTCTGCTTCAATAGTTATTTCAAATTGTATATCTTTCATCATACAAGAAGCAGAAAAAAGACAAATATCATAATCTAACAAACGATAAATTGTAATCTGTCGCCCTTCTGCTGAAGTTATGTAAGCTCTAAGTTGGCCGGAGGTAATAACGAGTAAGCCCACACAAGTGGAACCCTCACGGATAATCTTTCCTTTTTCAGCTTTCTCTAATCTGGCATTTTTAAGTAATAAGGCTTGTTCTGTTTCTGTTAATTTATTCCAAATAGGAAAATAATTCTGTAGCTCACTCATGATAATTCTAGTTTAGCACAAAAAGTGGCCAACTTATATAGAATATTTTTAGCATTTGTTTTTTCTCCTTTGCCATAAAACCCACTTTAGTGCTAATATTTACCTATGAAAAACTATTCATCTGAAACTTTAAAACAATTGGAGAAATTTCAACAAAACGAAATTAATGAATCTGAAATCTATCGTAAGATAGCTCTTCGTGAAAAGAACAAACATAACAAAGAAGTGTTATTAAAGATTGCCGCAGAAGAAGCAAAGCATGCTAAAATTTGGGCGCGTTATACAAACAAAGAGTTAAAACCTCAAAAGCGCAAAATTAGACATTGGACTTTTCTTTCCCGTCTTCTTGGGTTTACTTTTGCCATTAAGAAAATGGAAAACGGAGAAAACTCTGCAACTAATAACTATTCCATGATTGCTGAAGAGATTCCTGAAGCCACTTCGATCGCGAACGATGAAGAACGCCACGAAAATGAGCTTATTGAAATCTTGGACGAAGAAAGATTGCAGTATGTCGGTTCAATGGTATTAGGCTTATCTGATGCGCTTGTTGAATTATCAGGAACCTTAGCAGGTCTTACTTTTGCTCTTCAAAATACTCGCTTAATTGCCTTATCTGGCCTTATTACAGGTATTTCTGCAACGCTTTCCATGGCTTCTAGTGAGTACCTTTCAGCAAAATCTGATGGCGATAAAACTAAAGCTAAGAAATGCGCTTTATATACTGGGATTGCCTATATCATCACAGTAGCGCTTATGATCACCCCGTATTTGCTCATCCCTTCTTCAGCCTTCCTTTGGGCATTAGTAATAATGCTAGCAATTGTAGTTGCAATTATTGCTTTCTTTAGCTACTACATCTCAGTGGCCAAAACAGAATCTTTTAAACATCGATTCTTTGAAATGGCAGGCATTTCCTTATCGGTTGCCGCTATCTCGTTCGTTATTGGGTTACTTGTAAAACAATTTTTAGGAATCGATATTTAATTGAGAAAAGCAACATTTTAAAAGGTGTTGCTTTTTTCTTAAAAAAGATTTTTCCAATAAGTTTTCATTTTTATCCAAATCATTATACTTTTGTACAATATTGGTAAAATACCCATATATTTACATCTTGCCAAAAATAATGCAAGTATTCACATTTAAATCATGAAGAAAAACAATAAGTTTTTAACCTTTTTAAGATATTTTATACTCTTTGCAATAATAGGAGTTGCGGTCTTCTTTTTAGGCAAATTTTTCAAGGAACGAAAAACCATCACCTATATTCCGCCAGTTAAAGCTGTCACTGTAGTAAAACCGGAAAAGCAAACACTCGAAAAGACCTTAACTTTTCCAGGTTATATTGAGTCGGTTACTATGGTTCCAGTAGTTCCTTTTGTAAATGGTACTATTCTGGAATACCCAATAAAAGCTGGAGACTTCGTTAAAAAAGATACAGTACTTGCCCTCATAGACCCTGAAGTATATCGCTTACAAGTGATGCAGGCAGATGCTGCCTATTTAGGGTATTACTCTGCCTTTTCTAGAATAGAAAGCCTATTTAATGCCGGCTCCACTACCCAACAAAACTATGATACAGCTAAAGCACAAGCAGATGCTGCAAAAGCACAACTAGATCTTGCCAATCTTCAGCTTTCCTATACCGAAGTTAAAGCTCCAATAGATGGGACTGTTATCTCAGCTTTAAGTGCTAAAGGTAGCATTGGCTCTTCACAAAGTCCAATTGCTGTAATAGCTGATTTAGATAATTTAATAGTAAACTTGGAAATTCCTGAAAAGTACTACACAATCTTTTCTGAAAATAGCGATAAACTAAAACTTACTATTTCAAGACAAAATCAATATGAGAGTGAGAATGTAACTAGCCTCGGTACTATAGACTCCATCTCCCCTTATATAAAAGCTGATAGTAAATCCTTTACAATTCGCATAAAACTCAATGATAACATCAAGAGCTTCAAACCAGGTATGTATGTAAAGATTAATATTGCTTACCAGCAACATGAAGATGTTTATACCTTACCGCAGCGAGTTAAGAAGTCAGATAGTTCTGTTTATTATCTTGATGAAGAGCTTAGAGCTCAAACAATAGTATTTGATGAGCTCTTTGAGACTAATGAGGCTTTTGAAATTCCTGAAGAATATAAAAACAACACCTTTATTTTAACCGGACAAAATACCATTCTCAGTGGAGAAAAGGTACAGCTTAAGGAAGGTGATAAATGAAAATATCTCATGAAGCAGTAAAGCATCCTGTATATATAGCTATGATACTAATCGCATTAATTGCCTTTGGTATTTATAGTATTGTGGGTATGAATGTTGCTTTTATTTCTTCCTTTGATGTTCCAATGGTCTACGTTATGGCGGTATATCCTGGAGCTGATGCTGAAACCATTGAAAATGATATTCTAAACATCTTTGAGGATGATTTCATTACTCTACCCAACTTCTCGAGTATGACAAGTACCGCTTCAGACTCAGTTGCAGTGTGTGCCATCACCTTCCAAGATGGTATCGACCCTTATGAAATGCTTCCAGAAGTCAGAAACAGAATAAGCCAGTTAGAAGAAGATTTGCCCAGCGGTATCAGCGGCACACCTAATGCAATCGTAGGTGGTGTTCAAATGGTACCAATCATGACATTCTCTGTTGAGACTAACAATGATACTGTTCAACTCACTAACTATATCAACGAGGAGATAAAACCTCAGATTACCAAAATCCCTGGAGTTTCTACTGTTAGCTTATCTGGCGCTAAGGAATTAGAAGTTGAAGTAAAGCTCGATATCGATGCTTTAACTAGCCTAAAGATTTCTCCTACCACGGTTTATCAAATATTAAGCTATAACAACACTTCCCTACCTTTAGGTTCTTCCACCTATAAGGATAAAAACGCTTCTGTAAGATTTGAAGGAAATTATAGTGATCTTGATGAAATTAAAAATTTGACAATCGGAGCGACTGAAAAGGGCACCCTTATAAAGCTTAAAGATGTTGCCTCTGTTAATCTTAAGGTAAAAGAAGAAGACACTGCCACAAGTAGCAATGGTAAAGATTTAATCGTAGTTGATGTTAGCAAGCGAAAAGAAGGTAATACAATTGAAATTACCAATCAAATTAAGAATATTTTAGCCAAAGCTGAAGAGGATACTCATCAAGCTTTCCACTACAATATTGTTGCTGATGACTCCCGTGTTGTTAATGCGTCCATCAAGAGTGTCCTCTCTTCAGGTGCGCTTGGTGTAATTATTGCAGTTTTAATTATTTTCTTAATCTTGGGAGATTTAAAAGCCACTTTAACTATTGCCCTTTCCCTTCCGCTTTCCATTCTTTTCACCTTTATCGGTATGAGAGTTATGGGAATATCGATCAACTTGATGTCACTCTCCGGCCTTATCATCGCACTCGGGTCTGTTGTTGATGGTTCAATTGTAATCTTGGAACAAGTTTATAGGTATTATCAACAGCGAAAAGATGGTAAACCGTTATACTCCGTTGCAGACTCTATCTTTAGAGGTTCTGATGATGTGGGTGGCTCTATTATGGGCTCAGTATTAACAACGGTTATCGTATTTATCCCAATCACCTTGTTAGATGGAATTGTTGGACAAATCCTTCATGATGTTTCTGTTACCTACATGCTAGCTTTAGGCGCCAGCTTAATAACCGCTATCGCTATTATTCCTTTCTTCTTAAAGATTTTCTTAAAAGAAGATAGAGGGCCAGCTAAAGAAAACTTTATTACAAGAACGGTTGCAAAACTACAAAACTCTTATGCAAGATCTGTTAACTGGACTTTAGACAAAAGACGATTTGTTCTTGTAATCTGTTTAACAATATTAGTTTTAACCGTTTGGTGTATTATGCAATTAGGAGTTGCTTTTATCCCTTCGACCGATAACTCAGACTTCTATATTCAAATCTCATTTCCTCAAAACTATACTCAAGACAGAGTAAAAAAAGGAATGAATATTGCTGAAGAGGTGCTGAGAACTAACGTTTCTGAAGTTCAATCTTTGGTTAATACCTCTGGTGGTAGTAACAGCTTTGTTACTGTTGGAGGCTCTAATATTGGCAACATTCACGTTGTCCTAGTTCCTGTTGCTGAGAGAGAACGTGACATTCACGATATCATTATAGAGATGCAAAGAAAACTAACTGAAGCTATTCCAGATTCCTCTGTTGATGTTAAAAACGGTGGTTTTGATAACCTCGTTGGTTATGTATCTGGCGGCGGTGGCTATGGTATTACCTTATCAGGTACCGATACCGATTTACTCTACGCGGAGGCTAAACGTATCGAAAACCAACTTAAAACAGACAGTGAAGTTATGACGACCAGTATTAACACCTCCTACGATACTTACACCGCAGTTATCGATGCTTCTTATGATTATCTAGCCTCCTTAGGCTTAACCAGTACTGAAGCATCAGTTACCTCAGCCATTCTCTTTAATGGAATGGATACTGGTAAATTAAAGCAAGAGGATGTGTATTATCCAATTCGCCTTACAAGCAACATTGCAGATGAGTCGATCACCGATAACACCCTCAATAACTTGAAGATTATCACCCAAACAGGTAGTGAAGTCAGTTATAGTAGCATTACAGACTTTAAGACAAAGCTGAGCTTGTCTGCTATCAACCACACCGATAGAGCAACGACTATCACAATTAGCGCCTCTACTGTGGGAGAATCGACTTCTGGAGTTAAAACTAGAATTGATGAGTACTTGAAAGCAAATCCATTGCACGATGGCGTTTCACAACAGGCAGGCGGTATCAACAAACTAGTTGCTGACGCGGTTCCCCCTATTATCACCGCTTTAATCATTGCTTGGTTTTTAGTTTATATGGTAATGGTCTTCCAGTTTGAAAACTTTAAGCAACCTTTCTTAATCCTTGCTACCATCCCATTTTGTATCATCGGTGTAGCAATTGGTTTAATTGTGGCAAACTCCTCCCTCAACCTAGTTTCAATGTTAGGTATTGTCTCTCTTGGAGGTATGGCGGTTAACAATGGTATTATCCTTGTCGACTACTTCAACTTAACTACTTCTAGAAAGCGCCATACCTTATTTGACCAAAAAGGAATAGTACTCAAAGAAGAGGACCATGAAAGAGGTAAATTATCCTATGAAGAAGATTATGCAATACTAAGAGAAAGTATTATAGAATCTTGTAAATCACGGTTAAAGTCTATTTTAATGACGGCGCTTTCAACTATGCTTGGTGTAATTCCTATGGCAGTTGGTACCGGAGAAGGTTCTGAAGTCTATGCACCTCTTGGACAAGCAATTGCAGGAGGACTCCTTGCAAGTACTTTAATCTCATTATTTTTAATTCCAGTTCTCTATTATTTAATGGAAAATCGCAGACTTAAAAAAACATATAAAATTTCTAATAAGGAAGCAAAACATGCAATTCAAACATATTAAAACAATTTCTATTTTATTACTCTTATCACTATTATTAACCAGCTGTTCCTCTTACTTTTCCGCAGGAGTTTCAGGAACTGTAAAAGATAGCGAGGATGATAGTACTATCTCTGGTGTACTCGTTTGTGCCTATACCGATAGCAACGCAAGAGACGCAGCCTTCAATGGTTACACCTATTCTTTTGAAAATAAATTCAAAGGAGATTCTGCTATCTTTAGAACTACTACAGCTAACGATGGCACCTTTTCTATCAAATCAATAAAATGGAATACAACCTCTCCAACCTATGGAAAAGATGGCGATAACATCACTGTTTATCCGCTTTTCTACCATGAAGATTATGGGCTTATTAAAGGAGATGCTATCACAATTACCTCTAGTAGTATTAACGAAGGTGCTTCTCAAAAACTTACAAAGATCAGAGAAGAGAAGACTATTACTATTGTAGTCCAACATCCTACAAAACCAGGAACTACCTATACTAACGAGTATAGTTTCAAGCTTGCAGATGCTGGCACTTATACTAATAATCCTGATATTAAAATTTATGAAGATAGCACAAATACCTTTAGAGTTAACTACACAAAAGATGCCGATACTCCCAAGCTTAATATTGTTAAATTTAAAAATATTGTGGCTGAAGATAACCAAACTAGCAGACAGTGCAAAAATGATACCACTTTAACCTTTTTTACCGGTACTGAAATAAACAATATTACAGAAAATTTAAACTACGATAAAGACAAAAGTACCTATGTTGTTTATGCCAAGCCAATACGTTTCTCCTACCCAACTATAACAGGAAGGCTTACAAGTGGAGATGAGGTAGCTAATAGAATTTATGGAAAAGAAGAAGATAATCATCAAGCTGTGCATATTACAAAACCCACGGCTACAGACACTCAATTAGGTGCTACTGTCTATACCACAAGTACTAGGAGTGGAGATACGAATATTACTACTACAAACGGACAATTTAGCATCAACTTAGGTTCTTACACCTATACAGATACTAATTATACTGGAGAATACCCCACTTCTTTTAACATTTACTTACATTATCCAAATTCAACAGGAGCAGATACGACAAAAGAAATTGCAATTGATGGAAAATCGAATACTGTAAGCGTGGGAGCTATAACAAGGTAAAGCCATGAAAAAATACCTATTATTAAGCTTATTATTACTCCTTTTGCTACTAACTCCAGTATTAGCTGTGGATAGCATCGACTACCAAGGGCTTTTTGATAGTATGCAGGCTAATAATATAGATCTTAAAAAAGCTTATATTGATTACCAAAAGAGTACGCTAGATACCAAAGATGCTAAAGGCGCTTATGGTCCCACCATCGATAGCACTACAACCTTTACCTATCTTGCGAATCCTCCCATTGGTAAGATTGTAAAGTCTGCCGATGAGCTAATGAGTGATTTAAACTATCCAGCGGGTCTTCCAAAACCAACTGGGTATGTAACTATTTATGACGGAATGCCTAATACCTATTACAACACTTCTTTAACACTTACCCAACCAATTTTTACTTGGGGTAAAATAGGAAATGCTGTAAATATCTTCAAAACGGTTGAACAAATTCAAAGTACCAAAATTACAGACTTGGAAAACCAATTTGAGGCTGAGCTAAAGACTCGTCTTACAGCCTACTACTATTTAAATGCTATTAAATCAAACTTAGCAGAACAACAAGTGCTTGCTAATAAGTTAGTTAAGATTACAACTGATGCTAAACAAAGTGGCTTAATGTTAGAACAAGATATTTTAGAAGTTAAAATGCAAGCAAGTCAAATAGATTTAGGCTTTGCAGAAGCAGATAATAATCTAACTTCCATTCTAGCAGGACTTGAAAAACTAACCGGCGTGAGTAATTTAGCAAATTACAATATTGCTTTCACACCAGAAGAAGACGAAATAACTGCTATTGCTAATAATAGTACCCAACTCATTATCGAAAAAGCAACTTCAACCGCTCAACCCTCTTTACAGATGCTAACCAAACTTAAAGAGGTAGCAGCTTTAAAGACAAAAGTTGCGAAAAATAGTATCTACTACAAACCAGACTTAGCCCTTCAGTTAAGTGCAAATTATGGAGGGAGTCGTATGATTGGAGAAAAAGGGTGGTACCAAAATTCAGATTGGGGCTTTAATGTAACCGTTGCACTAAAGACTACTATCTGGGATGGTGGTAAAAAAATGCATGATATCACTCGTGGAAAATTTGATGAACAGTCATCTCAAGCAGATTATCAAGATGCTATAAATACCATCACTCAAACAGTGAGAGAAACCAAAGCCAACCTTGACTTATTAGATGCTAAAATTGCTTACAATGATTTGAAAAGACAAACTGATAGCTTAAAACTAGAGCTTCAAAACCAGCAAAGAGAATTAGGTGCTCTCGGAGAAGAAGAAGTTATTAAAACTCAGTTAAGTATAAAATCGAGTGAGATTGAAATCTTAAAAGCTAAACTTGAAAAAGGACAAGATGCTTACTTATTAAGGTACTTATCAGGATTATAAGCAAAAGAGTCTTTTGAGATTAATTTCATCAAAAGACTTTTTGCAACTTGTTACTAATAGGTTAGTTATTCACTTTATTAGTAGTTTTATTTCATGTTCAATGATAGAATGGAAAAACCACCTAACAAAAGTAGTTGAAGGATAACAAACCCATGATCGCGAGCATAAATGACTACCTTGATAATAATACTAGGTCCTTAATATCAGATTATATAATTGAGCAAGAATTAGATTTCGCTGCTATAATTTTACCCAAAGAAGACAAGTTTTTCTTCATTAACGAAAGCAATCTTCCACCTCTATTGAAACCCTACCTTGGAAAGTCTTATGGACAATCAATCCAAGAAGTTATTTCTAAATATGGCGCAAAAGAATTACAAAGCTCTCTTAGCATACAATTTAGTTTAGCAACAATAACTGAACAATTAGCAAAAAATGATAGCTTTGAATTTGTGGGTAAAGGGTTTTTACCTAACGGTGAATTTACAGCTAAAAAGCATCGAATGTTTTATTTTCAAGGTGATTCTCGTTATGTATTATATACACGAAGTGATATCACCAAAGATGTAAAACTGTATGAAGAACAAAATACAGCTTTAAGGAAAATCTCACAAAAGGCCAAAACTATTAAAGACAAACAGAGCATTTTGATAGATGCCTTAAGCCATGGCATAAGAACACCACTTAATGGTATTTACTCCTCTGTAGAATTGCTAAAAGATGAAATGGATAATGATAAAAAACTAGAATATTTAGACATTATTTTAGAGAACGCAAGAAAATTACAAGCAGACTTTTCTAATCTTCTATTAATCTCAGACTTAAGTAAAAATCAATTTCAATTTCAATCACAAAAGTTACAAATGTCTCAATTTATTTCAGAAATGATTGAAGTGACTTCTAACTACCTAAAACCTACCAATCATATTTTAAATTTTTCATATACTTTACTTTCAAATAACTTAATAATTGAAGGTGACCCCACACAACTTAGACAAATTTTTCTTGCCTTGATAGATAATGCAATCAAGTTTTCACCAACAAGCTCCACTATTACTGTATTATTTGCAGAAAAAGAATCACAAGATCCTAATATTGTACATTTTGAAGTTGTTATTAAAGATGAAGGTTGTGGTATGTCTACAGAAACTCTTTCTCACATTTATGAACCTTTTTACTTTGCCAAAAACTCTCTTACAGATAAAAACACAGGGCTAGGCTTAGGCCTAACCGTTGCAAAAAAAATAATTGAAGCTCGTGGCGGTTCTATTTCGATACAAAGTAAAATGGGAAAAGGAACAACTGTAACCTTCAATTGGAATTCAAAAAGATATCTTACGCCTACAAAACCTGCTGCCTTTACCAATCTAGTTGACTTACAAGGAGTGCATATCCTATTAGTAGAGGACAATGCCATTAATATTATGATAGAAAAGAAACTTCTTGAAAAATACAATGCAACAATTACAGTGGCAACTAATGGAGAAATAGGCTACGACACCTTCCTCTTAAGTAAGAATAAAGAGTTTGATATAATTCTGATGGACTTAAAAATGCCTATCATGGACGGTTTTGAAGCTACTAGACTTATCAGGAAGAGTGCTCATTTACAAGCTAAAACTATCCCTATCATTGCTGTTACTGCTAATACATGTACTGAAGAAATCAAAAGATGTTATCAAGTTGGAATGAATGACTATGCAATAAAACCTATTGATACAAAAAACTTGATTGACAAAATAATTACCTTAACAAACATTGATTTAAGTTAATTCTATCAAAACATTTAAGAACTTTCTTATTTGACAGATACTCTTATAGTTTGTAAGATAAGATTATAAAGGTGCTACCGATAGACGGTTGCTACCCT
>CAYYEN010000050.1:0-11165 GCA_964470795.1 uncultured Spirochaetaceae bacterium
TTGAGTATACAATTACCGTTGAACATAATCATGGATATTCTTTTGCTGATAACAAAGAAAGGGCAAACAGAAGCGGTATGTTCGATAACCCTAGTTTAAAGAAGGGCAGAAAGTGCGGAAGTGCGTTCTCTGCTAAAGAAAAGAGAGTGCAAAGCGAGGCAAGATAGGCAATTTTTTGTTTATTTTGAGATTGCAATGGCATCGCCTTCTCCTTCGATTTTAACAACTATAGCGTTAGGTAAACAAACAAGTATTTGTCCGTCTTTATTAATAGAGCCATTTTTTATACAAGTCTTGTTTGGGCAATCGGAATTCTGAATAGATACTTGTCTATTCTCGATAGAAATAGTGGTGTTTCCAACCGGTCCTGAAAAAGTTAAGGTTTTATCTTTATCGAGGAAATAGCGATAAGTTCCCTCTTGCGTAGTAACTTGGATAAAGGAGGCAGTTTGATTATTGCTTTGGAAGATGAAAAGGCTTACTACCGCAAGTAGAACTAGGACATAAATGAGGTAATCGAGCGCAGTAATTTTTTTCATACAAGCTAGTGTAACAAGATATTGTTAATATTTAAAGGTTATTTTTTCAGTGATAACACTCTATATTTGTACTTTGGGTGAAGATAAGGCGAAGAATTATGAAGAATTGCAATATAAAATTGTTAATTTTTGGAAATAGGTCTAACTTACAATTAAAGGTGTGTCCAGCTTATGAGAACAATTTATGTAGTAGAAGATCATGATGTAATTAGAAATGGTGTAGTGCAATACTTAGCACTTTCTGGCTTCGATGTCCAAGGTTTCCCTAATTTGAGTAGTGTTAAAGAACAGCTTGAAACTAAACTTCCAGCTTTAATTATTCAAGATATTATGCTTCCAGATGGTGATGGCTTTTCTTTTATTAAAGAATTAAAGCAGAAAAATCCTACAATACCAGTTATCTTTATGACTGCACGTGTGGAAGAAAGTGATAGAATCTTAGGCTTTGAACTAGGTTGTGATGACTACATTACCAAGCCTTTTTCACCAAAGGAACTGGTCTTAAGAGTTAATGCGTTATTTAGAAGATGCTATGGCACAACTGAAAGTAGTGATGGGGTTAACAAGCGTTATACTGAGTCTGGTCACATTATGACTATTGATGATGAGCAGCATAAGCTTTACATCGACGATGAAGAAATCAGTTTTACAATGGCTGAATGGTGTATCTTAACCTTTTTAGCAAATAATGAGATGAGTTTAGTAACTCGTGGTAAAATCTTAACCTCTTGTTTTGATTATACTTTTGAAAGCTATGATCGTGTAGTCGATACTCATATTAAGAATATAAGAGCAAAGTTAAAAACTGGTAACTGGATTGAAACAGTCCGTGGTTACGGCTACCGTTTTAAAGGAGTATTAATTAACTGATGCGTAAACAATTTCTTAGAATGTTTTTTTCTATTATGGGAATTGCAGTATTAATATTGCTAATATTAACTTTTGCATTTTTATATGCAAATTATCGTTCAGTGGTTAAATGGCCGAATTTCGTAATCGGTGAGTATATGAATTCTATTGTTACTATCTCTAAACAAACCGCTAATGTAGGGCCGAGCGAAATTATCAGCTTGTTGATTGAGAAAATCCCCGATTCGATCTCAGGGTTGTTGATAAGAGACTCTGAGGGAAATTACAACTTAATGTATGGCTCCTCTCCTCGAGGAAAGAATTCAGATAAAAAGACTTTTAAGATTTTAAATAGTTCTGAAGATAATCAAGAGATTTCTCTTATGGTCTCTCTTGATCCTAAAAACATTATGGTTGATGATAAGCATTTTACGAAGAAGGTTAATACCTTTGTTCTTTCTATCAATAATATTGATGCCTTGTCTATTAAAGTTAAAGATACTGGAATTCAAGCACTCGAATATGTAGTTCCAGGTTTTTTAGGTGATAGAGATATCGCGGGCACTGTGTTTATTGAATATAATGGTGTTGTTACCGGCTCCTTTGATGTGCTTATTTATGGCATGAAGGAATTTGGTCCTAACTACTTTATTTTAACTGAATTATTCAGATGTTTCTTAATCTTTATACCTATTGCAATAATACTTGCCATTTTAGCCGCTTTTCATATTAGTAAGGTTAATAGCAGAAATACTTTAGAAATTAAGAATTGCTTATATCAACTGAGTAAAGGCGACTATAATTTTGCTGTTCCCAAGATGAGGCATGAGGAATACAATGAAATAGCTCAGTCTATAAACTCCCTTAAAGAGGCTTTAAACCACAATGAAAAAATGCGTCATGAATGGCTTTTATCAATCTCTCATGATTTAAATACTCCAGTAACTAGTCTTTTGATGCTTTATGAAGGTGTGCAAGATAAAGTATTTCCTTTCAATGAAGAGACGCTTAAGATGGTAAAGAATGAAATCGATACTTTAAGTAGTCGAATTAATTCAATTTCTTACTATATTAATTTAAGATTAAACAATGATGCAAATGCCCAAAAAGGGATAGAGATTAATTCATTTTTAAGCAATTGCGCTTTCGATTACCCTCAACTCAAAGTTGATATTACTTCAACTACTCCTATTAATATTAAGGTTGATGATAACCTCTTGATAAAAGCGGTTAATGAAGCTTATAAAAACTGTTTAGAATATTCTGTGGATAAAACTTGTAAAGTAGAAGTGCTAGAGCAAAATCATACTGTGCTTGTTAAGTTTAAGAATAAAGGACAGATTGACACTAAACGAGATGATTACTTTGAGCTTTGGTCTCGAGGAGACCTTTCTCGAACTAGTGGAGGCTCAGGATTAGGACTACCTACGGTTAAACGGATTGTAGAACTTCATAAGGGCACCACTAAGTTTTATCAAGAAGGGGAAGAGGTCGTTTTAAGCATTGAGCTGCCATCACTCCCAACTCAAGCTTGAGATAATCTCGCCTGAAAAAGTATTGAGGGTGAAGACGCCATCGCTATAGAGAGCATAACATTCTTTACTATTTGCTTTAGGAATTGAAATTGAGCCGGGGTTTAGGATAATTGTATTCTCACTCTTTTTTAAGACAGGAACGTGTGTATGTCCTTGCATAAAAACATCAAAGCCTTTTAAAGTGGTAGCCTCATCAATTAAATGCCCATGGGTTAAAAACCAAACCTTATTATCTATAAATATCTTAGTAGAGGTATCCATGATAGGAAAGGGGAGTACCATTTGATCTACTTCTGCATCACAGTTTCCTCTAACTGCAATAATCTTATCCTTATATTCTGATAGCAGTGGTATGACCTTTTTAGGGTTGTACTCAAGGGGTAAATCATTTCGAGGTCCATGATAAAGTAAATCTCCTAAAAGAATGAGCTTATCTGCTTTGCTTTCTTCAAAGACTGTAATCAATTTTTTACACCAAGCATAAGAGCCATGGATATCTGAGGCAATTAAGAATTTCATAAGATAAGTGTAAAAATATTTTAAACATTTATCAATGCTACAGTACTAATAATTTAAGATTTATTTTTTAATTATCTACTAGATAAAGATATAGTTAACAGGATATGAAAAAAACACTAAAATTTTTTAAATATGAAGTTAAAAAATTGACTAAAAATCGTAAAAATATCTCATTGTTTTATCCCCCATTCTCTTTGAAAATAGAATAGAACTTTCAATGGGAGGATTATTTTATGAAGAAAAAGATTTTTACAATTTCTATTCTTATCGTATTAGTATTATTTGGTTTTGTATCCTGTGGTAAGAAGGCAGAGCAACCTGCAGCTACAACAGTTACAACAACTACTACAACAGCACCTAAAGCTGAAGCAACTGTTGCTCCAAAGGCAGAGGCACCTAAAGCTGAAGCTCCAAAAGCAGCTAAACCAGTTACAATCGAATTTTGGACTCATGAAGATGTCAACCGACAGAAACTTGAAGATAGATATATTGCAGAATTCACCGCAGCTAATCCAAACGTAACTATCAATGTTACCAGACAGAGTGCTGAAAAGTTAATTGAACTTGTTCAGACTGCCTTTGCTGCTGGCCAAGGCCCTACAGTATTCAACCTTTCAGTGAACGATGAGTATCCGTATATCGCAGCTGGTCGTGTAGCTCCAATGAACTATCAATCTGCTGGTTATAAGAATGCAGATGATGTTAAAGCTTCTTATGCTCCTAAGATGTTAGATCCTGTAACTTATGATGGTGAAGTTTATGGTTTACCACTTGAGTTAACCAACTGGTGTATCTATATCAATAAGAGAGATTTTATTGATGCAGGTTTAGACCCAGAAAAAGATTTCCCAAGAACCTGGGAAGACATGATTAGAATTTCACAACAAATCGCACTTTATGATGGTGATATCCTTGTTCGTCGTGGTTACGACTTCAGATATAAATACTATCTTGAAAACTGTGTTCCAATGGTTGAGCAACTTGGTGGTGCTTTAATCAGTGAAGACGGAAAAGAAGCTATTGTTGGTAAAGATGCTTGGGTTAAATGGTTAACCTTTATGCAAGAATGGGGTCCAAACGGATACAACTTAGGTTCCCCAACTTATACCGCTGCAAGAAAGTTATTTAACAAAGCAAACGGCGATATGGCTATGTGTTCAACTGGTTTATACCAAGAAGCAAGAATTAAAGCAGACAACCCTGATTTCTACAACAGTGGAGATTGGATGGTAGTTCCTTATCCAGTATTTGAAGATGCTGTTAATGACACTGCTGCTTGTTACTATGGTCACTATTACATGGTTAATGCTGATGCTGATAAAGCAACACAAGATGCTGCATGGGCATTTATCTCTTACATGTTAAGCCATGGAGAAGAATATCTTGAAACAGTTCAAATTATTCAACCTACCACCGCTTTATTCGAAAGTGAAACCTTTAAGTCTCTCCCTTACTCTGATGTTTTCAAGAGTGATATGGATAGAGGTCACATTGTTTACTACGGCAATGCATCAACTGCTATCCAGTCAGCTTTAGACACAGCAGTAAAGGCTGTTATGTTACAAAACGTAGCTCCTGAAGAAGCTTATAAGCAATTAAAAGAGACAGTACAAGAGCTTATTGAAGAGTAATCTTAAATAGTATGTAGAACTTGAGCTCTCTAGAAATAGGGAGCTCATATTAATAAAAGAGGTGTTGAGAAATGAAAAAGTTAACTAAGCATTACAGTATAGAAAAACAACAAGCTCGTTGGGGCTTCTTGTTCACCATTCCTTGTCTAGTGTTTTTTGCTATTTTTAGTTTTTATCCAATAATTAATGCATTGTTTACTAGCTTTACCAACCGTCAAGCTATTGCAAGAACCCAGTCTTTTGTTGGATTAGATAATTATGTTTATTTGTTTACAAAGAGTAATGGTGGTTTTTCACTTCTTAATTCTTTAAGAGCAACCTTAATTTTTACTATGGGAACTTTTATTCCTATGGTTTTAATTGCCTTGGTTTTATCAACGTTGATGATGCAATTGAGAAAGGATAGACAAAGAGCTTTCTTCCAAATATCCTACTATTTGCCAGCAGTTCTTTCCTCCGTTGTTGCCGCTTCTATTTGGATGATTATGTTTGATCCAAGAGGACTGTTTAACCAGGTTTCTAACGCTGTTAGATTTACTTCCGGTGTTGACTATAAGTGGCTAACCGATAACGTTATGCTTCAAGTATCCACTATGATAGTTTACTTTTGGAAGTATATTGGTTATTTTGTAATTCTGTTTATTACAGGACTTGCTTCAATTCCTCCAACACTTTATGAAGCAGCTACAGTAGATGGTTCTACTAAGATGCACACTTTCTTCCATATCACCTTACCACTGTTAAAACCAACAGTATTATTAGTATCTATTATGGCGATGTTGCAGTGTTTAAAAACCTTCTCTACCCAGTACATGTTCTTCCAAAACGGTGCAGCGAGACAACCAATTGATGTTATTACCATGAACATCTATTTTACAGGTATTAGAAATGGTAAGCTTGGCAGAGCGTCCGCTATGTCAATCATCCTATTTGTAATTATGTTAATTTTAACATATTTTCAATTCGCTGTTTCTAAAACAGACGATGTTGAGTATTAAGGGGGGAGATGTATGAGTAGCAATAGATTTGTCGGAAAAGTAACTGCCTCTGAAATTATTACATGGGTATTTTTAATATTAGTTCTCGCATTTACAATAGTTCCAATTGTATTTATGTTTGTAGCGTCTTTCATGGATGCAAAACAGATTATGGCGATGCCTTTTACTTGGATTCCTTCTAAAAAGTACTTCACCACCGAGTCGAGAAACTTCTTCTCTAACTTTGTTAAAGCGATCATGGGTAACAATAATGAGCCTGTTTTCTTTAGAAATATGCTCAACTCCTTAATCGTCGCAATCGTTTGTTCTATAACAACAGTAATGCTTGCTTCTCTTTGTGGTTATGGATTGGCAAAGTTTAACTTTAAAGGTAGAACCTTCGTCTTTATGGCAATTATGGCAACGATGATGATACCCTTTGAAGCAATTATGATACCGCTTTACATGGTAACTAGCAAGTTTAAGATGATGAACTCCTACAGAGGCTTAATCATCCCATTTCTAGTTTCAGCCTTTGGTGTTTTTCAGATGCGACAGTATTTGTTAACTTTCCCAACTGAGTACTTAGATGCTTCTCGTGTTGATGGACTTGGAGAGTTTAACATTTATACGCGTATCGTACTTCCAAACTGTACACCTGTTATCGCAACTCTTGGTATTCTTTCCTTTAGAAACCAATGGGATAACCTCTTGTGGCCGTTGCTTGTTAGCCAGAGTGAGAATATGAAAACTCTTCCTTTATATATCACTAAGTTTAGTGAAGAAAAGCAAACCGATGAAGGTGCTTTAATGGCTTGTGCTTTACTCGCTTCCATTCCTATGTTTATAATGTTTGCAGCCTTAAGCAAATACTTCTTAGGAGGAGCCGCTGTTTACGAATCACGTAAAGGTTAAGCTTTTATTAATTATCTTTCTTCTCCTTTTTATTACTTCTTGTAGTAAAAGTGGAGAAGATAACTTTATCCAAATAGAGTATTGGACCCATTCTGATGTAAACCGGGATGCGCTGGAAGAAAGATTAATTAGTGAGTTTGAAACCTTAAACCCTACCATAAAGGTAGTAAGAAAAACTTATTCTAGTAAAGATATTACTAATGTCGTCCTTGCCGGTTTTGAAGCAGGTAAAGGACCCTCTCTCTGTACTCAGCCGATAGAAAATATAAATCTACTCTTTGATAGAGGCTTTTTAGCGCCTATCAATTATGAGGCGGTCACTCTTAAGAACCGACAAGAGCTAGAAGATATGTATATCAGTGACTCGGTAAAAGAGGTTGAGCATGATGGAGTGTTTTATGGTCTGCCACTTGAATACACTAATTGGGCGCTTTATATAAATACTAGAATGCTTAATGCATCTTTTCCTGAAACGCTAGAGGAGTTGTATCAGCTTTGTAGCGAGAGCGTAGTGCATGATAACGATGTAATAACTTCCCGTCTTTTCGATTTCCGCTATCCCTATTATTTAACCTTCTTAGTACCGCTAGTAAACCAACTAGGGGGAGGTATTAGCAATGATGGCGGTAGGGTAACGCTTTATAACGATGAAGCGTGGCTTAAAGTCTTTAATTTCTTTGCTTCCTGGGGCTCTAAAGGGGATAACCTGGGCTCTCCAACCTATAAAAATGCCCGCTCCATGTTTAATAAGGAAGAAATTGCGATGTGCATGTCTGGTCTTTACCAAATTGTAAGACTTAAAGAAGAAAATCCAACTTTCTATAATAGTGGTGATTGGTGTGTTATTCCTTTTCCCCGTTTTAAAGAAGCGGTAAAGGATGACGCCTTAGGCTCTTATCTACATTACTTTGTAGTAAACTCTGAGCAGAGTAAGGAAAAGATGGATGCGTGTTGGGCTCTTATCGATTTCTTTACAAACCATGATAAAGAATATCTAGAAGAAGCAGGGCTTTTAATGCCTAAAAAAGAGATGTTAATCTCTTCCCAATTAAAAGCCTTTCCTTATTATGATGTTTTTATTGCAGAACTTGAAAAAGCAAATTTAATTGAACATGGCCTTTATGCAAATAAAATAGCTTCTCTTTTATCGAAAGCGGTTAACGAGTTGATGATTGAGGGAAAATCGAGCGAAAAGGTGTTTGAAAGTTTTAAAACTAGCGTTGAAAGTTTACATTAAAGCTTATCACGATATTCACTCGGGGTTTGTCCTAAATAGCGCTTAAAGATTTTAGTAAAGTACCCTGGCGTTGGAAAACCGCAAGATAGCGCTATTTCTGTAATGTTTAGCTTCGGGTTTTTCATCAATTCACAAACTTTATTAATTCTAACTGCAGTCAGATACTGTAAAAAGCCCATATCTGTTTCTGCTTTAAAGACTGTAGAAAGGTGGGACTCTGTCAAAGAGACAAGATCTGCCATCTGCGATAGTGTGATAGGATTATTATAGTTGTTGAAGATGTATTCAATTACTGTGCTAATGGATAAGTTGTTTACCTCTGTTTTAAGGGTCAACATCTGTTCTTCATTTTTAAATTTAGCAATTTCTTGGTTTTCTTCATCTAGCTTTTTAGTCAGTTTTAAAAGCGTTCTTTCTAGCTCTTCATCATCTATTGGTTTAGGAAGGTAATCGAAGACGCCTAATTGGATCGCTTTTCTAGTATAGGAGAAGTTGGTATGACCGGAGAGAATAATAGCACCTTGCACTGGGGCTTTTTCAAGCATTTCAAGTCCATCTTGTCCTGGAAGACGAATGTCGGTAATAACGATATCGGGGTTGAGCTCTTTAATAAGCGCTTCTCCAGCCTTTCCGTTATTAGCAGTTCCTATTAAGTTTAAACCTAAATTCTCCCAGTTGATGGTCTCCTTTAGTTCTCTTAATGTAAACATTTCATCTTCTACAATAATCACTTGGTATCTCATGAAATCCCCTTTTTGCAAATATATGGTAAGCTAATGGTTATAATGGTGCCCTTTAAAGGAAGGGAAGTAATTTTAAATTCCATATCTTCTTTATACCTTAATTTAAGGCGTCGATAAATATTATAAACTCCTACATGAGTCGAGTTTTTTAATTCCTCTAAGTTGTCTGGAATTACGCCCTTCTCAATGCCCACGCCGTTATCTTCAACTGTTATAGTGACTCTTTTTTTATCGAGAGTTGTAACTTTTATGTTGATAAGCCAATCTCCTTCTTTCTCTTCAAGGCCGTGAATAATGGCATTTTCAACAAGAGGCTGAATGATAAGCCTAGGTGTGAGTACATATTCACAAGTTTTATCACATTCGATAACAAATTTTAGCTTATCACCAAAGCGTAAGTGTTGAATGGTTAGATAATCTTCAGCCATTTGAAGGCTTTCAAGGATAGTACATTCGCTTTCATTGTGAGAGATAGAAGATCTTAAAAGGGCCCCCAGTTTTAGGGTAATAGTGTAAATCTCTTTTTCACCGTTTAATCTTGCAATAGCTTTGATGGTATTCAAGGTATTAAAGAGGAAGTGAGGGTTTAATTGGCTTTCAAGCGCTTTCTTTTCAGATTCTGCCAGTTTTGCTTCCTCTTCTCGAGTTACTTCTAATAGCTGTGAAATTTGTGAAAGCATGTTATTAAACGCATTTCCTAGTTCGTTGAAATCACTAATCTTGGACGGTACAAAGCGGATGTCTAAATTACCTTTTTGTGCTTTCTCCATATCACGGCGCAAGGCTTTTATTGGATTGTTGATATTATTAGCAAGAATTAAGGAGGTCAGAATTGCAACTACAACTCCAATACATAATACCAGAATAATCAATTTTGAGACATCTTTTAGAATTAAGTTAAAAGGCTCTACATTTGGAGTTGCACTGATTTCAAATCTTGGGTTCTCTAGGCTTTGGTTTAACAAGAGCTTAGAGTTTGAAAGTTCTGGGAAATCGGCAAAAGAGCCGGTTAGTCTTGAATGTAAGAGAGACGTGACATGATAATTATTTGTATCGATTAAAAGCTCTTGGGAAAAGATACCTACACTATTGAGTTTGTTAACAAAGGCATCAAAGAAGAGGTCTATTATTACAACACCTATTGGTTTATCCTCTTTAATAATAATCTTTGCAAAAGATAATACTACTTGGTTGCTCAGCTCAAGGGAATTGTTTTGAACTGTTATATAAGTATTATACTCATTAGGGTCGGTAATTTGACTTAAAACATTACCTTCATCCCAAGTGTTGTTACATTTGGGGAAAATTATGAGTGGAGTATTTAATCTTACCATCCAAGCTTTCAAGGTGAGCGGCAGCTAAATATGTGTCGCCTTTCATTACATTATATAAAGCGTTGTAAACCTTTTGAGGGTGAATGTCTTCATTGTTTAAGGCTGAGAGGATAATTTCATTATTTATTAGCTCGTCAGCTTTGTTAAAATATACATTAAGAGTCTTTTGAAAGTTGTCGACATCTTGCGTAAGGGAAGAGTTTCCTTGTGTTTTTAAGGCCTTATAGATGTTGTTTTCAACTTGGGTTAGATAAAAACCTAAAAAAGTTATGCAAGGAATAATTAATACCAATAAAAAGGAAGAAAATAGGGTGAATAGTAATGGTTTTGATTTTCCTTTAGACATAGAGCTAGTGTACCTCAATATTTTTTATTTGCAAAGAGATAGGAATTTAATTATCATTGCCACTATGAATATCATAGAATTACAAGTTGGTGAAAATAATGCAAAATGTGTGGGATATCTTCATGAGGTACCCTCTGAGCCAGTACTAGGACATACAATTCGTCCTTGTGTGGTAATATGCCCGGGTGGTGCATATCGCTTTACTTCTCCTCGAGAAGCTGAGCCTGTAGCGCTTGCCTACCTTAACGCAGGATTTCAAGCCTTTATCCTATATTATAGTTGTGGTAAAGATATTTTAAGGGAATCACCACTAATAGAGCTTGCCACTGTTGTTGATAATATTAAAAAAAACTCAGAGCAATACTATGTTAATAAAGACCAGATAGTAGTCACCGGCTTTTCTGCTGGAGGACACTTAGCAGCCTCTCTTGCGACTATGTACAATAGTGAGGAGTTAAAAGGCTTTGACTGTAAATGTGCCGCCTCAGTTTTATGCTACCCTGTGTTATCGACCGTAAAAGGGGTAACTCATGAAGAGAG
>CAYYEN010000051.1:0-9458 GCA_964470795.1 uncultured Spirochaetaceae bacterium
TCTAGCCTTAGGAGCAGCACTTACAAGTAGTAATACCTGTATATTGATCTCTCCGTTCATATGAAGCATATCTAAGAACTCCATATCACCAAATCTTACAGGAGTGGTTGCATGTGGAGCTTTGTGAAGCTTATTAGCATTAGACTTTACATTTTCTCCTTTGATGTTAGTAGCAGCAAGAGAAACAGCAGAGAATTTTTCTTCAGCAAACTGTTTCAATCTGTTTACATACTTCTTACCAAATACCACCTTTCTATAAGCAGGGATGAAATCAATTCTTCCGTTAGATCTAGTAACAGGAACCTCTAAAGTAACCTGATCAATCCAAGGAAACTCTTTATAGAGTCTATTGAGTTTATCAAGACTCATTCCACTACTCATTGGAGGCATACAAAGGAAAATGTTTTCATCATGGAATAAACTTTCTAAATAAAATCTCTTATCTTCTATAGAGAGATTAATCCACATTTCATGAAATTCCTTTGCTTGTGCAGGATTACAGATACCATAGAATCTCATAACAAGATCATAACATTTATGAAGTGCCTGAGGATCTGTATTAGCAGGATGATTTGGTATTCCTTGTGCACTATTACTATTCAAAGTACGAATCATCTCATCTACTAATGCTTCACCGATAAATGTAATTTCGGTTTCAAAAGACTGACCAGGATTCTCTCTGTTTACAATAGTAGAATTATTAAAGATAGCATCTGCATGAACATATTCTTTGAAACCATTGAAATGCTTAAGCACTCTAGGCATCATCTCGTCAGGCCAAATGTCAGAAATAACACCCTTTCCTCCGTATCTGTCAGTAATCTTGTCACCTATAGAAACAGGGATAATATTCATGGTAACAATGTCAAGCTTAATGTTACTGAACACCTTATCATGAATAGAGTTAACTCCATCGAGCGTCATCTTAGATTTCCAATACAGCTCTTCTGCTGCATAGGTAAGCTGATAACCTTTTTCTATTAAAGAATCAATAGCTTTTACTACTCCTTCACAGTATTCAAGCTTCATCTGATAATACTTATAGACCTGAGAATTATAGATTGAATTCTCAAGTTTCTCAAGGTTATTGCAATGAACATCGATATCGACTACAATACCAGTACGCATTCTCTTATCATCAGTAAGGAATGCTTCTCTAAGATGATTAACATCCTGAGCATAGAATGCTTCATTATCTTTATGCTCTCTTCTTATAGCACAAAGCATTCCGTCTTTTGTGCTCTCACCAATATCAGGGAAAGTCTTATAAACGTTATTATCTCCAAAGAGATTCAGAAGGATATCATTATCATTAATCTGTAACTCTAAAGAGTCAAATAATGGAGCCTTCATTCTCTCAGCTGTAGACTTAGAGATAATTACAGGATCTTCTGTGGTCTTTGCAAGTGCCATGTATACAGTACGGAGATTCAAACCAGAACACTTATTGTTAGCATGATCAAAAGAATTACTCTTGATAATAGAAGTTCCAGGCTGAATGATATCTCCTACATTAAGAGAATCCATATACTCGGTATCCATACTATATCCATAACTCTCAGAAATATAACGATAATCAACTCTATGCTGAATATCTACTAACTTATGTATAGAATCCAGCATAATCATAGTAAAGTTGCTAGATTTTATACTACGCTTAATGTTATACTTAGGTATAATAGCTGCTACTAACCAAGCTCTATCAGCCTTGATATAAGTAGAGCTTTCTTCTGCATAACGGTTTTCATAACCAGTCATAATAATAGGAACTTCAGACTTCTCAAGCTGCATAGTCTGATCTGTCTGAGTACCCTGCATAATCTTTCTACCACCTGAATTACAGTTGTTAAAAGGTTGAAGAAGTCCTTTTCCCAGTGCATATTCTTGTACTGGTAAAGTACTTTCAATCTCTTTACACAAATTAGTCACATTTAGTTTGCTTGCCATAAAACTAAACTCCTTTCCAAATAAGTTCAAGATTATAGTATATTAACGAATCAGAAATTAACCGGAAGTTTAGAACTTCCGGTTTATTTCTTGTGATTTGTAGTCTATTAAGCAGCTTGGTTATTACCTTCAACTCTATAACTGAAGCACATATTATAGAGATCATTCATTGATTCTCTATTCTTGCTTATTGTCTCATGAGTGAACTTAGGAATCTTAATAAGTTCTTCCTGAGCAACCTTAAGGAAGTAGTTCCTGAATTCATCATCATTATCAAACTTCTGTTTAAAATTACCCATGGAGAATTTCATATCAGACCTATCATCTAAATAGAGTCCTACTCCAGCTCCATTCATCCTATCTGTACCTTCCTTAAGGAAGAAGAATAGCGAGAGTAAAGGATCATAACCATGGTCAAATGTGAATATAAGTGTTGTCTTACAATGAGGCATACTAGAACGACTCTTTTCGAAGAATACATCAACGAGCTTTCCAGCTTCCTTATATTTCTCATTCTCATCAAGCTTCTGATGATCCTTGAATCTGATTATACAGTTAGCAAGGAATACATTAGTTTCTCCCTTAGGAAGTCTCTCATCAGGAGCTAACCAAGAAAGCTGAGACTGCTTAGAACGTCCATCAATAGAAACATTTGGAAGAATGTGATTGATAACGAAAAGTATAATATTAGCAGAAGTAAGCATAGGAATAATAGTACGCATTATCTGAGTTATTGTCTTAGCAGCAGATGTACTACTCATCTGACCAGCAAGTTCCTTAGCTTTCTCACCATCTTCACCATTATACTGCTCAGGCATAAGAAGTGGAAGAGAATCAAGAATATATACAGTAGGTTCAAAAAGACTAATTTCATTTCCGAAGTTATCCAATAAACCTGTGTTGTATAAATATTTATCAGGTTCTGACATCTTCAGATCATGAATTTTTTTGATTCTCTTATAGAAGTTTTCAGCAGTAATACCCTTATCACGTGGAATAACTCTCTGACGAACTTCTTCCTCATCCCATCCAGTAAGAAGTATACGGCGAGGCCAAGTCATACCACGCTCTATACTATCTTCAAAGATACAAGATGATTTAAATGGACGAACGATATTAGCACCAGCCTGCATACAGAAAGTGGACTTACCTGCCTGTGATCTGCCCACTACCTGTATCATACTTCCATCTGGAATACCAGCAGAAATATACTTATAATCAAGTTTTTTTTCAGGGTTATGAACATGGATCCACATACCATTATTCATATCCACAGTATGAAATCCCGTAGGATAACCTACACCACAACCTGCTTCGGTAGTCATTTTCAAATCTTTTTCTTTTGCAATTTGTTTTCTAAAATTTTCAACTAAAAGTGACATAGTAATCTTCCTCCTTTTTGGTCACGTTACTAAAGAGTAGAATCTGTAATAAAAACTTAATCAATGGAAATCAAAGAAATGAACAAAAAAGAAACCCGAAGCCAACTAGGGCTTCGGGAAAATGTTAATTATGTTATTATCAAGGAACTTTGAAGTTGTCTTCTGTGTTTTCTAAATGCTCAACTAATGTAGGAATCTTGTGAATTCCAGCAGGAAGATGATGATACTTTATACGTGCAAATCTTCCATTACGATTATGAGCATTGAAATAATCTTCAGAGATAAACATCAGAATTTCAACGATTTTATCGACAGGAACAGATTCTAGAATGAAGAGAGTTGCAGTCTTTATATTCTCTTCAATCTGAAGCATATCACTATCGAATTTGTTTGCAGGAATCTTATTCTTGAATCTGATATCAAACGTATTTGTCAATATCAGATCAGTAAGATTGTTACGATAGAGAGCAGAATAGACATCTATAATCTTCTGAACTGTAGCAAATCCAGCAGATATATTGTAAGTGATGAAGTCATTCACTCTCTTAATACTGTCGCTCACATTTAAAGATGACCAACAGCACATCGCAAGACAGACTGCTATAGTATCAGGAAATCCCATCTCTGTGAAAAGATCTTTCCTGAAACCATTATTAACTTCTGCCAAGCCAAGATATAAATCCTTCATATACTTATTTGCCTCACTAAAAAGATTATACAAATAACCATTGCATATGATAGATTCTTCTCCTGATATGCTCTCTCCTTTTAGAGCATTTGTGAATATCACAACAAATCTGCTATTTCTAAAAAGACTTGTAACAATATCAACTTCATTTCCTGAGAGAATGAAGTGAATGTACTGTCTTTGAAAGTTGTATAACTCTTCATCATTCATTTTAGAGATTTTTTGAATCTCTGTAAGAAATGACTGACGAATAGAATACTCTGTAGGAATCTCAGGCGTAACCATTATAGGTTTGGATTCCTTTACTATTTGTTTAGGATCAAGCATAAGCTTTCCTCCCTTGTTTTAGTAATCGGTTTTGTTAAAACCAATATTGAGATTTGCAGCATTACCAGCACGATCCTTAATAGCAGGAGAAACAATCTCATGCTTAGGCTTAGGTGGCTGTGGCTGCTGTACTGGAGCACTAGGCTGCTGAAGATGTGCCTGATCAACAACCTGCTTACTGTTACCGATAGAACCAAAGAATGCATCTCTGCGACTCTTAAGAGCGTTAGGATCATTGCGGCTCATATCCATATTGAATGCATTTGCAGAAGAGGTATCAAACTTCTTCTTGAAGAAATCATCATCATCTTCAGCCTTAGAGATACGCTCAACATACTCCTCATAAAGACGTTCAATCTTATCAGAAGGAATACGCATACCTGCAATAATGAAGCTAATGCTTTCTTCCTTATGGATATTATCCTGAACATGGATAAACAAATCCAAAGGATTAGCATAGCGATCACGGAGAACCTGGAAAGACCAGTCAATGAAACTCTTGGTGCGTTCATTTACTTCTAAGATAACACCAATGCGTCCTCTAGTCTTATCACTAGGAGTTGGCTCAATATCGAAACTCTTACTATGATCAATAGCATCAATAAGAGCCTGATTGAAATCGTCTACATTCTTAATACCATCAAGCGTATGATGCTCAATAGTCATAAAACCAGAAGTGATATCAAGCTTCATAAAATCTGTGATATCAATATTCTGGTCAGGAGACTCTCTAATGGTATTTCCGATGAGAATCTTTACACGATCAGAGAATTCCTTATTAGCAAGTTCCTGTGCCTTGATGCGGTTGTTGTAAGCTTCCTTCAAGAACTTCTTATTGGAAATAGCCTCAACAACATACTTAGGGTTTAACTCATTAAACCATTCTACAGTGTTCTTGAATCCTGTCATATCGTCTTCAAAGCCACCAAATGCAAATAAATGAACAGTAACGTTGAGAACTTCATTGAAATACTGTGCCAGTACTGTAGATGCACCTGAACCAGTGCCACCTTCTACTGAAGTTACAATAATAACGAACTTATCTTCAGGACGAAGAATAGTATCAAGACTAATCTTGTTCTGACGCAAATTTTCAGTAATATACTGATTTGCAAGTCCACGCTCTTTAGCATAACCCTGGAAAGAGCCTTCAATCATGATAGCCATATCCTTATACTCTTGAGGAATATCCCTCATAGTGGAGTTCATAAGGATTACATCTTCCTTCTGAACAACCTTATCCTCGATTAACTTAATGGCAGCCTTATTGCCGGCTGCACCAATACCAATAACTTTTACTTGTAGCATGTTAAATTCCTCCTCTAGATTTATACTACTAATAATACTATTAAGTTCAGTGTACATTAGAAATGTATAAACACTGACTTCAATTTTATAGTATATCAATGAAATCCATTTTAGATAATAAAACACCTCTACCCCGTAGGGTAGAGGCTTAAAATATTACCAGTTGTTATGCTGGCGTCTCTGTTCATTCTGACGATACTCCTGCTCATGAAGAGTCTTCTGATCGTTCTGGTTAGGAAGCTGGGTAAAACCGAGTCCCATGTCACCGACTTCGTGGATTACACCATACTGACCATCTGCTGTCTGCTGATTCATTATTAACACCTCCATTCATTTAGTAAGTTGTTTTTATTAAGATTTTCAACTATTTTTCACATATGCTTTACGCGGTCTTTTTCTTCCGCCTTCTTTGCATTGTTCCAACGGTTAGTTGTGCCTACGAGATACTCACGGACTGTTCCTTGCCCCTTAAGGCAGACACATGCAGTCTCTACATTCAGTCGTATCTTATATCATATCCATATACATGTGAGCGTTTTTTCTTAAGTTTAGATCTCATGTGTTCTATAGAAGTATCATATTCTTTTGCTAATGCTATAGCAGCAGCAGTTTTAGATTCAAAATGTGTTTCTTTTCCTTCTTTATCAATAAAACATACATGATGCTTAGTATTGGGACTGTTTTGATCTATACCTTCTACATTAAGTTTGTTAAAAGTCTCAGCTACTACTTTAGCTATAGAAACTCTTTGCATACGACCTTTTATAGTCACAAAAGTATAGCGATGTCCTTTTTCTGAATATTGATAATCAACTAAGATCTTTTTCTCTTTCTTAGATTTTACATTTCGAAAACTTCTTCCATCTTCGCTCACTTCATATAAGAAATTTAATGATGGGATCTTTCTGAACTCGCGATTAGAACTAGCCATGCTATATTCCTCCCCCGAAGCATATATGCCATTTTTTGATTTCTGACCCTTGGTATAGAGTCTAGCATATATACCTATTGCTAACTATTTAAGCTGCAATCTCAGTGTCATTTGATGGGCTTTCCCATAGGCGATTACCCGTAATTCTACGAATTCTTTCGAAATTCACAGTAGAGTATTTAAACTCTATCGCTGCTTCTCCATTGATAATACTTACTTTAACACCAGTAAGAGATTGAGCTTCCTTAATCTTACTCATCTGCTCCTTAGCATAATCAACATATGCTTTTGCCTCTTCATTTGTAACAGGCTCATCACTGTCATTAGAATTTACAATAACTTTGATACCATCAATAGTAAAAGTATTCATCACTTTTTCCTCCTTAAAAGTTAAAATAATTTATCCTTGTGCTCTCTGAGTTCTTCTAGATTTCTGAGAAAGCGTAATAGGCAGATAATCTTCTTCATTAACAAGATTGGAATTGATATGTGCACCAAGAAGATAAGAATTAAGAAGATTACGTGCTAAGGAATCATCCTTAGTAACTTCTACATCTTTTTGACTTACCATTCCAGTAGTATTGATTTGATTATAGAAACGAGATTTAGCATCCATAGCATCAGCACGATATGTACTAAGTTCTCTTATAGTCTCATCGCATCCCATAACAGCAAGACATTCCATCTCTCTTGATGATGTATTACCGTTCTTATCAACATCTAACAGAAAACCAGATTTCATATCTCTCTTAGATATATTAGTAGACATTGAGTTCTTCTTAGCAATAAACTGTTTAACTTTCTTCATGTTAGAATAAACAACTAATGCTTCATTGATTGTTTCTACTGGTTCTCCTTTTTCATTTGTGTATAGAAAACCAAGAGAAATATTCTCCATAAGAGGAACACCAATAATCTTAAGAGCAGCTACAATCTGATCCATTTTAGGCTCTATTTCAAAAATCTTCATCTGAAACTTCAAAGGAAAGTCTTGCTTGAAGAAATCATGAAACTGTTTATCATTCATTCTAGCAAACTTCTTCTTCCAGAATTCAGAGTTTTGTTCTGTTGGATCAAGCTTATCCATTACTTTACAGATAAGCTCTTCACACTGTTTTCTCGCTTTATTCACATTACTCACCTCATTGTGACAAAAAAGAATTTTATTAAGGTGTAAAGTCATAAAATCTGGTGATGGATTTCTCCATCACCAGACTTACTATATATATCACACTACTTATGAGAGGGTAATCTCTTTAAGACGACGGTTATATTCGACCTCATCAAGAAGCTGCTCTACAGAACTGAAGTACTCCTTGATTTCTTCAAAGTCTTCTGGGTTCAATGCAAGTTCTATGGTATCTTTCATCTTTCTCTTATACTCTTCGATCCTACGAAGACCCATAGTACGTCCATTTTTAAGAAGACTGTTATGAATATTCTTCAAACGCTTCTTAGCCTCATCCAATGTTATAATTTTGATCTTAGATTTCTTAGCCATCTTTTAATAATTCCTCCTTTTATAAAAGCAGTATTTAGTTACTGCAAGCTAACACTGTTGTTTGATATCATAAAGGTAACCTTTCTTTTTATCAGAAAGTTTTCTTCTCGTATTTTTTAATATTGTAGATAGTCATAACTGGAAATTACCAATATTGACAACTGAGTAATTAATTTAAGGAGGTTAGAGAGATATGTTTCTTACTTATGATAAAAAACCAGTAGCTCCTATAAATGAAGCTTACTTTGGTAAAACTAAAGGAGTTAAGAAGATTGAAGAAGCTATTAAAGCTTTGAGACATAAATACAAGTTTGACCCAAAGAAGGGTATGGATAATAAGAAATGTAAAGAGATCATGGATGATAAGCTCTTTGAAAACTTCTGTGATGCTATCAAAGATGCATTTGGATTTGAGAAGGTATATGGAGGGTTCGATACAGAGAATTACTTGAATGCCTATACGTATCCTATTACTGAAGAACGGTATGGGTTAATGTATGATAGATTTGAAACAACTGAAGAAGGAATAAGATTCAAGAAAGAACTTCATGCTAAAAGTATGATAGTTGCTACTGCTCCATTGTTTTTCAATAGCAAACTTACTTCAGCAGAGTTAACTGCTATATTTCTTCATGAGATAGGTCATAGCTTCAAGCAAGCTGTAATTCCTGTGGAAACTTGTTTAGATCTTCTTAAAGATGGATTGAACTTCGTTATATTTAATTTCCTTTCCATAACAAAGCACACAGCACAAGAAATGCTTAGAAGTCCATTAGAAACGATAACCAATCTAATAGCTGTAATAAAGGCATCTCCAGAAGCAAAAGAAAGAATAAGAAAGAGATGGCCTTCTCTGTTTGAGAAATTATGGAGATTTCAAGCAAATATATCTCCTAGCACTAGATATATAGATGAGAAATTTGCAGATCATTTTGCTACTATGTATGGCTACGGAACAGAGTTATCTTCTTCTCTTGTTAAGATAGATTATGATATAAAGAATACTGGATTTCCTCCAAAAGATTTCTTTCAATCATTCTTAGGATGTATAGATCTTACAATGGATCTTATGTTTGATTCACATCCTGTGCTTGCTGCTAGATTGAAATCTACTATCAATATCCTAGAAAGAGAGATTGATAAGAATAACAATCTTCCTAAAAGTGAGAAAGACAGAATTAGAAAACAGATACGTGATATTAATGTGCTTGCTCTTCAATATCAGAATCTTAATAAGACTTCTGATTACTCCTTAGCTAAGACTCTATACTTTAGGTTTGTCTATAATAATCTTAAAGACGGAGATATGGTATCTAAGTTTCTAACAAGAGCATATAATCTTGACTTAGTAGATCAAAAAATAAACGATGCAAA
>CAYYEN010000051.1:9558-11114 GCA_964470795.1 uncultured Spirochaetaceae bacterium
GAAACTTACGACACCAATTATCCCTCCACCCCAGGCTAGGTGGAGGGATAATTAGAATCGTATATTGTATGAGGAAGAATTACGACTAATGATATGTATATAATGCTGAAATTTTTTACACATTATTATAAAAACTAAAGCTCTGTTAGGATGTGGCGGAGTTTGAGTTTCCTCCATTCAATTCCCGTAGCCATTCTGCTCGGCTACGGGAAATATCGTGACTTACGGTCAGAAAAGTACTCCATTATTGATAATGAAGGTTTGTTTGTTAGATTCGAATGGAACAACAGAAAGGAAGTATGTAAAATCCATATTATCCTTATCCTTAATAGACCCTTTGAAAATTCTCTTCAGGAAGAAATTAGGTCTGGACGTAATACCATCTTTCTCTTTACCAAGTGTTTTAAGATAGTCAGATACACTAATTTCTTCAAAATTCATTTCTTTCTTAGCTTCTTCTGTAGCTAACCAATCTATCATATTACCAATGGCTAGTTCTTCATTAGTAAACACTCCAAGGAAAAATTGTTGAGAAGAGTTTTCTTCTCCATTCCTAAGAAATGATATTACGGCTAAGCTATTTCTTTTTTCAAACATAATACACACCTCCTATCTTCTTATTCTTTTTCCTCTAATAAACTTTTTCTTCTTCGCTTTCCTTCTTACTATTCTATGCTCTAGTTCTCTTTGCTTCTTTTTAGCTTCCTTTTCTCTATCAATAGGTCCAGGAAGATACCGTTTCTTTCCAAGTACAAACCTTTTATATCTGTCTAGATGATCTCGCACTTTGTAGTTAAGAACACCTTCAAACATAGCTCTTATCTGATTAGAAACCATAAACCCAGGAAGACAGAAAGGTTCTACTGTTTTAAGCTTACGACGTATTTCTTTCTTAAGCTTCCAAACAATGGCCTGTAGTTCATAATCTTGTATATACTTACGACAGAAGATTTGTTCTAACATTCCCTTTCTACTTATGATAGACGCACATCGTTTGAATGAATATACACCATTTGACCTTTTAAGTCTTAATGAATCTCTTCTGATTTTCTTCCAGTTTCTCTTTCTGAGACCCATCTTACCATCACCATAGAATTTGAATCCTAAAAAGTCTATAGATCTAACTCCAGGACCATAAGGTTTTGGTTCAAATAATACCCAATCTGGTTTTACTTCTAAACCAAACTCTTCATCAAGCATAGGTATAAATTCTTCCGTGAATAACCTTCTGAGCTTTCTTTTATTCTTTCCAAATATAACAAAATCGTCTATATATCTTACAAAACAAGTTACTGTCTTTCTATCAGATAACAATCAGTCTACTCTTGAGAATATGAGATTGAGTAAGAATGTACTTGTAAAGTTTCCGAGTGCAAGATATTCACAAGAACTAAGAACTCTTCTCCATAACTCTAAGTATTTTGGATCTTTAAAGAAGTATCTTTCAAGGTGATACATTACTACTTCACGTTTAAGTGAAGGATAGCAATGTCTAATATCACACTTGATACAGTATCTAACTTTGTTCTTATGCTTTGTACGTCTTAGCCATTTAC
>CAYYEN010000052.1:0-11096 GCA_964470795.1 uncultured Spirochaetaceae bacterium
GCAATGAAAGCCCTCACTATTAAGAATATTAAAATACCACAACAAGTATCAATAATTGGTGTAAACAACACCTCTATCAGTAGATATCTCAATCCAAGCTTATCAACTATCAACATTAAACGTGATGAAATAGCAAGCTGGATTTTAAAACTGCTTATTCAGCTGAACGATAAAACCGATAAAAAGGAGAATTTAAAGGTTTTATTAACAACTGAGTTAATAGAAAGAAATACAATTTAGTACAAAACCAAAAGGAGGTTTTTAGTATGAAAAAAAGTTTATTAGTAGTTTTGACAGTGCTTCTCTCCCTTTCTGCTATCTTTGCAGCAGGTGGACAAGAAACCAAGGCAACAGGTCCTACAACAATTAAGGTCGCAAACTATGCACTTTTAGAAAAAGGTTATGAAGGCTTTTGGTCAAACATCAAAACAGAATTTGAAAAAGCTAACCCAGATGTAGTTATAGAATGGGTTACCGCTCCTTATGGCGAAATCATGAACCAAGTTATCAACATGGCTGGTGGCGGCGATAAAGTTGATGTAGTCTTTGGTGAAATTGGTTGGGTTCCAGGTTTTGAAGATAGTGGCCTTGCTGCTCCTGTTACAGACATTCTCCCTAAAGAATTTGTTAATGACTTCTATCCAGATGTTCTCGATTCTTTCCGTGTTAATGGTCAGATTTATGGTATTCCTCTCTACATTTCTCCATATGTACTTTATTACAACAAAGCTTTATTTGAACAAGCAGGACTTGATCCAAACACCCCTCCAACAACTTATGAGGAGATGTTAGAATATGCTAAAAAGTTATCTTTACTAAAAGATAGCAACGGCAACAAGGTTTATGCTTTTGGCCAAACTACCGCAAGTGTTCCAGTCTCAGGTTCCGCTCTTACTGCTATGGTTTACAACTTTGGTGGCGAAATCTTAAACAGTGAAGGTAAACTTTCAGTAGATAATGAGGGTTTTAAACAAGCTATTCAAATGCTTAAGACCTTAGATGATAACGGATATAATCCTCAAAATGCTAAGCTTAAAGATTTAAGAAACTTGTTCGCTCTTGGACAACTCGCAATGTATTATGATCAAAGCTGGGGCTTCAATGGTGTTCAGACTATCAATCCTGATGCAGTTAACTTTACAGCTTCCGCTGCACCTTTAAAGGGTGGAAACGGAACTGGTCAGTCTCTTTTACAAGCACATTGTTTTATCCTTGTTGATAATGGACAGGCTAGGAAGGATGCTACTAGTAAGTTTGTACAATTTGTAATCAATGAAAATCAATTAAATGATTACCTTACTAACTTAACTCCTGCATACCCTGCTAAAAACAGCATGGCTAACATGTCTGCTATTGTAAATAGCGCTATTTTAAAGGGTGCTGCAAAAGGTGCTAGCAATGTTAAGACTATCGCAGCAATTCCTGCTTTAAATGATTTAAACCTTGAACTCACAACTCTAGCTCAAGCAGTAACGGTTAGTGATAAGAATGTTGAAGATGCTATTAATAGCTTTATCAAAGCTGCTAGCGCAAAAATCAAATAAGTAATCTTAAATTTATTATCCTGGGGTGTAAAAACCCCGGGTTGGAGTTTTTATGAAACAACCATTATCCAAAGATAAGGGTGATTTGATTTATTCATTTTGCCTCACAATTCCTGCCCTTATCCTCTCAATTACCTTTATCTTAATACCTATTATAGATTCCGTAATAAAGAGTTTTCAAAAGTATGGAGTTAAAAATGTTATAAGTGGAAAGCCTGGAGTTTGGAACAACTTTCAAAACTACATAGATTTATTTAGCTCTGGAAGTCTTCCTAATGCAGTTAAAAACACTTTCTTTTTTGTCATCTTTGTAATTATCTTTCAATTTATCTTAGGTATGGCCCTCGCCTTAGTTTTAAATTCTAATCTTAAAGGTGCACGTTTTTTCAGAAGTATCATGATGACTCCTTGGGTAGTACCAACGGTTATTTCAGGATTAATCTGGATGTGGTTATTTCAACCACAATATGGTTTATTTAAATATATTGTTACAATATTTACAGGTGGTAGAGTCACAGATTTTGCAATGCTAAACAATCCCAAATTTGCACTCTTAGGTGTTTCAGTTGCCGCCCTTTGGAAACAAATACCTTTGATGACACTCCTTTTATTAGCAGGTCTTCAAAACGTTCCAAACGATATTATTGAAGCTTCAACTATTGATGGAGCCGGGCCCGTTAGACGTTTCTTTTCAATTGTTATTCCTTATATGAGTTCTGTTATAAAAGTTGCTATTTCAATGTCAATTATAGAAAACTTTAAACAGTTCCCATTATTCTGGACAATGACAGGCGGCGGTCCAGACGGCGCTACTACTAATATGGCAATCTTAAGTTATAGAGAAGCTTTTGTAAGTATGAACTTAGGCTCTGGAGCTGCAGTTACTTCCCTTTGGATGTTGCTTATGATCGTCTCTATCTATTTATATAATCATTTGTTTAAAACTCATGATATGAGCTAAGGAGAGGAAGATGACTAAAACAAACACAAAAATACTAAGTAGTATTCTTCGCTATTCTATCTTAATACTTATTCTACTCTTCTTGTTGTTTCCTATCTATTGGATGTTAATAACAAGCTTTAAGAGTAATATGGAATCTTATCAATATCCTCCAACCTTTGTTCCCAAAACGGCTTCTTGGAATGGATACATCTCGCTTTTTAAAGAAAATAATCAATTTTTTGTCTATTATATCAATAACTTTATTGTCTCAGGAATTAGTGCACTAATTTCTTGTATAGTTGCTATTTTTACCGGATACTCTATTGCTCGCTTTCACACAAAGTGGAGTAAAGCAATGACTGCAATACTGTTATCAACACAAATGTTTCCAATCATCAGCAGAATGATAAGCTTGTATTCCATGATGTCTAAAATGGGCATTATTAATACCCGCTTTGGACTTATTTTAGCTATCGTTGCAGCTCAAATTCCTTTCTGCTCAGTGTTGATGTCTAGCTTTTTTGCAAACATCCCCAAAGAGATTGAAGAGGCTGCTACTATTGATGGTGCAAAAAGAGGAACCGTTTTATTTAGAATAGTAACACCTCTTGTAAAGCCTGGTATTCTTGCAGTTGGTATTTATGCCTTTTTAATGACTTGGGATGATTACCTTCACGCGGCAACCTTAATCCAAACAGATTCTTTAAGAACACTTTCTATTGGAATTGCTCTTAGATATTTAGGAGAACTTTCCTACGATTGGTCCTTGATTAACACCATTTCTGTAGTTGGCACAATTCCTATGGTTTTAGTCTTTTTCTTCTTCCAAAAATATATGGTAAAAGGACTAGTTGCAGGAGCTGTAAAAGGCTAATAACCTAATTGTATTTTTTTAAAGATTGCAATATTCTATCGTTATTCGGGGGCGTAGCTCACCTGGTAGAGCGACAGGTTCGCAATCTGTAGGTAGAGGGTTCGAGTCCCTTCGCCTCCAAATCTCAACTCTATTGAAAAATAGGGTTGTTTTTATTTTCACTGAAAGAATATTGCTATCTCTTGCACAATTTTGCTTTGGTTTTGACAACTACTAATTAACAAGATAATATTCCTTAATAAGGGCTCAAGCAATTTAACCCCTTATAAAAAAAGGAATTGTATGAGACAAAGAAATAAAATAATAGCAGTATTTATGCTTGTAGCTTTGATGGTTCCTTGTATTTTTGCAAGCTCTTCAACGCTTAATGTTACAATTGCAACAGATGCAGCACCCTTCCAATACATTAATAAAGATGGCCATGTTGTAGGTATTTCCATCGATATCCTCAACGATATAGCTAAAAAATATAATTACCAAGTTAATTACGTTTCAAAGCCTAGTAATCTTACGCTTAAAGAATATCTTGCAACCGGAAAGAGCGATATTGTTATTGGCGTTCCTTATAATACTACCTTTGCTCATAATTACAATTTAACTTTATCCAATCCTTTTCTTTCAACAGGCACTACCCTCTTTTGTAAACGAGGAACTATCATAACAGATACCAGCCAATTAACTGTCGCAATCCCAAAAGGAGCCACTGTAATAGAAGGTTTAGAGACCCTTAAAGTTGATACCTACGACAATCTTGAAGCTTGTATTAAAGCGGTAGAAAAAGGAAAAGCAGATTTTGGTTATGGTAATAAATACTCAGTCGATTATTACTTTGTTCAAAACGTTTATAATAAAACTATAACCTATCCAGTAATAGTTGCTGAAAAACCTTTCTGCTTTGGCTTTAGTAATGATGTTGATCCCTTAATACTTAGCAACTTTAATGATTACATTGCCAATATAGATCCGGTTCAGTTAAGAACCTATGTGATGAAGAACTTCTCAGTACAAGAAGGTAATCTAATAGTCAACTTCTTTAAAGCGAATGTAATACTAGCTTCCCTTCTAATTGGACTTTTTTTAATAGCTATCGTAATTATGTGTGCAGTTATTATATTAAATTGGAAGGTTAAAAACAAAAACACACAACTAGCTCAAGCGGTTGAACAAGCTAAAACTGCTAATCTTGCAAAAAGTCAATTTCTCTCTCGAATGAGTCATGAAATAAGAACGCCTATGAACGCTATTGTGGGAATAACTACAATTGCAAAAACTCATCTTGATGATAAAGAAGCTGTTTTAAATTATCTGGATAAGATAGATTCTTCCTCAAAAGTGCTTTTAAACATTATCAATGATATCCTTGATATGTCAGCCATTGAAGGTGGTAAATTAAAAGTTGCCTCTGAGCCTTTTGATATAAAAACCTTCTTAAGTGGAATTTCAAATATCTATTACACTCAATGTAGAGAAAAAGGTATTGAATTCTCAATGCTAACTAATTTGCCTAATGAAATGCTCATAGGTGATTCCCTAAGAGTTAACCAAGTGTTATTAAACTTAATTTCAAACTCTTATAAGTTTACCGACAAAGGTGGCTCTATAACTGTAGAAGCTGCGGAAACCACAAGAAAAGATGATAAAATCTTTATTCGCTTTGTAGTCAAAGACACAGGTTGTGGAATGTCTAAAGATATGCAAAAACGCTTGTTTTTACCCTTTGAACAAGAAAATGCCAAGACTGCACAACGCTTTGGAGGAAGTGGCTTAGGCTTATCTATTGCAAAGAATTTAGTCGATTTAATGCAAGGAGCTATTGAAGTCGAGTCTCAGGTTGGAATAGGTACTACCTTTACAGTAGACCTTCCCTTCCGCCTTACCGGCAAAGAGGCAGATATAGACCCAGAAAAAGTTAAAAACATCAATGCTCTTATTGTAGATGATGAGAAGAATGTAAGAGAATATACTGCCATAGTATTAGACCGTATTGGCCTTAAATATGATTTAGCCAGCTCTGGTGAAGAAGCCCTTGAAATGGTGGTTAGAGCAGAAGATTTAGGACTCGGCTATGATATCTGCTTTATCGACTGGAAGATGCCAAACATGTCAGGCATTGAATTGATAAAGAATATCAGAAAGATGTATGACAAAGATACCATCTTAGTAATCATCTCCGCCTATGATTTATCTGAAGTAGAAGAAGAGGCAAAAGAGGCAGGTGCTAACTACTTTATCTCAAAGCCTCTGTTTCAATCCTCTATCTTCAATATCTTGATGCAGTTAACAGGTGGTCAATTAGTTAAAGAAACTGCAAAGATCAGCGACTATGATTTTACTAATCATAAAGTGCTTTTAGCAGAGGATAATCAACTGAATGCTGAAATTGCTAAAGAATTACTTAATATGGTTAATATGGAGGTCGACCATGCAACTAATGGAAAAGAAGCGCTAGAGATGTTTACCTCCTCCCCTTCTAATACATACGATGTAATCTTAATGGATATTCAAATGCCTATTATGGATGGACATGAAGCGACTACTTTAATAAGACACTCAGCTCATCCACAGGCTAAGACAATTTCGATTTATGCCATGACTGCTAATGCGTTCACTGAAGATGTAGCTTCTGCAATTTCTTCTGGCATGAATGGTCATATTTCGAAGCCAATTGATACAAAAATTCTTTACAGTACCATAAAAAAGGCAATTAACAATCAGAAAAGCAACTAATTACTATTTTTATTTACAAATGGTAAAATTGCACTAATAATGAAAGTGTTGTTGTTTGTTGCTTTTTTTATTCGGTTGAGATTGCTATCATCTTTAGTAATTTCTTGATTTTATTCAATTATAGAAATTTTTCTATATCATAATTGATTTTACATTAATTAAGTGAGATTTATTTTTATTATTTCTCAATTTTATATGATATGGTAGAATGATATTGTAAAAGGGGATAAGACTTTGGAAAATAAATGTGCAATTGAAATGCGTGATATTACCAAACGCTTTGGACAAGTAATCGCTAACGATGGTATTAACTTAAAGATTTGCCATGGTGAAATTTTAGCATTACTTGGTGAAAATGGTAGCGGTAAGACTACTCTTATGAATATGTTATCGGGAATTTATCAACCTGATGAAGGTGAAATACTCCAAGATGGCGTTCAAATTCCTATTAGATCACCAAAAGATGCTTTTGACCATGGCATTGGTATGATACACCAACACTATAAACTTGTTGAAGTATTTACTGCGGCTCAAAATATCGTTTTAGGGCTCAATGATGAAAAGATGGATTTAGATAAGACTAACGAGAAAGTTACCCAAATCTGTACTCGTTATGGTTTTGAAATCGATCCTACAATGAAAGTTTATGATATGTCGGTTTCCCAAAAGCAAACTGTTGAAATTGTAAAAGTACTATATCGTGGTGCCAATGTCTTAGTTTTAGATGAGCCTACAGCAGTCTTAACTCCACAAGAAACTAAAAAACTATTTACAGTACTTAAGAGTATGAGAGCTGATGGAAAAGCTATTATCATCATCACCCATAAACTTAATGAAGTTATGGAAGTTTCTGATAAAGTTGCAGTCCTCAGAAAAGGAAAATATATTGGAACCGTTAATACAAGCGATACTAATCCACAAGCTCTTACAGATATGATGGTGGGACACGCAGTAACCCTTAATATCAATCGTCCCTTATATAACGATATCAAACCAAAACTTGTTATAAATAACCTTACTTGTATTGACCATGAAGGAATTATTAAATTAAACGATGTAACCTTTACTGCAAATTCTGGAGAAATCTTAGGAATTGCTGGAATTGCTGGTTCTGGACAAAAAGAATTACTCGAATCCATTACAGGACTCTACCCTATTCAAAAAGGGAGTATAAAGTTCTTAGAGCCAAATAAAGAAATAGAACTTGTTGGTATGACACCTATGAAGATTAAACAAACAGGCGTTGGTATGGCTTTCGTTCCTGAAGATCGTTTAGGAATGGGTCTTGTTGGTTCTATGGGTATGACAGGAAACATGATGCTTCGCTCTTGGAAAAAGGGAAAAGGTGCTTTACTTAATAAGAAAGACCCAGAAGCTCTCGCAAACCATATCTTTGAAGATTTAGAAGTTGTTACTCCTAACATTAACTACCCGGTAAGAAGATTATCAGGTGGAAACGTACAAAAGGTTTTAGTTGGTCGAGAAATATCAGGGGAACCTGAAGTCTTAATGACTGCTTATGCAGTACGTGGTCTCGATATCAACACCTCTTACACTATCTATAATCTATTAACCGACCAAAAGATGAAAGGTGTTGCGGTTGTTTATGTTGGCGAAGACTTAGACGTACTACTCGAATTAGCAGACCGAATCCTTGTACTCTGCGATGGACAAGTTAGCGGAATCGTGGATGCTCGCACTACTAGTAAAGAAGAAATTGGTTTAATGATGACCAGTATTGACACAAAGGAGGCTAACTGATGAGTTCTGAATTAAAAACACCACTTATTAGACTTGCCAAACGGACCAGCATGGATCCTAAGAAAGTTTGGCTTATTAGAGCAAGTTCTATTATCATTGCCCTCATTTTAGGATGCATTCCGGTAATTTTAACTGGAAATAATCCTTTTAACGCTTATAAAATTATTATTCAAGGTTCTTTATCTCGTCCTATTTATTTAAAACAAACAATCAAAATTGCAATTCCACTTTTAGGTTGTGCCTTAGCTATTGCTCCTTGTTTTAAAATGAAGTTCTGGAATATTGGAGCGGAAGGTCAAATTACAATGGGGGCTATTTTTGCTTCCTACTTTGCACTCTTTTGGGCAAACCGAATTCCTCACATTCCTCTATTGATCATTATGTTTATTGTCGGTGCAATTGCGGGTGGTATTTGGGCTTTCATTCCAGCCTTCTTTAAAGCTAAATGGAATACTAATGAAACTCTCTTTACTTTGATGATGAACTACATTGCAATTGGTATTGTAGCTTGGCTACAAGGTGGTCCTTGGGAAGGAAGAAAAGGCTCTCAAATGATTCCTATGTTTGATAAGAATGCACGCCTCCCAATGGTCTTTGGCGTTCATATGGGTTGGATTATAGTCTTAATACTGGTAGTACTCATGTATATTTATATGAATAAGACTAAACAAGGCTATGAAATTGCTGTTATCGGAGACTCTGTTAATACCGCGCGTTATGCTGGTATGAACGTTGGTCACATTATGATGAGAACAATGTTTATCTCTGGTGCTATTTGTGGAATCGTTGGTTTCATCGTAGTTGCTGGTGCAAACTTTACTCTTTATAAAGGTGTTGCAAATGGCGTAGGTTTTACCTCTATTACTGTTGCTTGGTTATCACAGCTCAACTCCTTTGCAATGATTTTTATTTCTATGGTACTTGCCATCTTAAGTAAAGGTGCTAACACTCTTCAAACTAAGCTTCAAATTCCAGCTTCCATTGCAGGAATCGTAACAGGTATTTTATTGTTCTGTATGCTAAGTTGTGAGTTCTTTATCAACTATGAATTAATTTTCCGTCACAACGAAAACAAGGAGGCTAAATAATGAGTACATTAATATCCTTGATAGTTGCTGCTGTTACCTTTGGTACAGTTTTAATGTATGGAACGTTAGGAGAAATCTTAACAGAGAAATCTGGAAACTTAAACCTAGGTGTTGAAGGTATAATGTTCATGGGTGGCGCTTTTGGACTTGCAGGTGCTTTCTACTATGAAAGTGCTGTAGGACAAGCTGCTTCTAATGGGGCAGTTGCAATTTTCATTGCAATCTTATCTGCTTTCTTAGCAGGTGCTGTTGCATCAGCTATCTATAGCTTTTTAACAATCACCCTTAGAACTAACCAAAATGTTACAGGATTAGCCCTTGCAATCTTTGGTACCGGCGTTGGCCAGTTTACTGGTGAATTCATGCGTGTTAAAGCGGGTGGCTATGTTGCTTTAAGTAATGGATTAAAGAATGCTTTCTCTACTTCTATCTTTCCTCGTTTTTTAACAGATATACCCTTTATTGGAAAAATCTTGTTCTCCCATAGTTTTTTCTTCTACCTTGCAATAGTGATTGCGATCATAATGAACTTATTTCTCAAGAAAACTCGCTATGGTATGTATCTCACAGCTGTAGGAGAATCTCCTGCAACCTCAGATGCCGCTGGTATTAATATTACTAAATATAAATACCTTGCAACTATCATTGGTGGAGGCCTCTCAGCTATTGGTGGTATGGTTTATATTACAACCACTGCAGGTTGCGTTTGGAACCATGAAGGACTTGCAGGTGTTGGTTGGCTAGCTGTTGCACTTGTTATCTTCTGTCTCTGGCGTCCACTTAATGCTATTTGGGGTTCTGTCTTATTTGGCTCGATGATGATTATGTATTTGCGTGTTGTAATACCTTTCATCCCTATCGAAATATATAAGATTTTACCTTATATCGTAACAGTTATTGTTCTTATCTTTTCTAGTATGAGAAACAACAAAGAGAAGCAACCGCCTGCCTCTTTAGGTCTCAATTACTTCAGAGAAGAAAGATAATACAATAAAAGTGTGTAATTTGTACAATTTTATCTTGTTTTCTTCTGTTGAAAACTAAGGTGAATATGCTAAAATAGGCTATTAAACTACTCTAATTTGTATAAATTAGAAATTAATAAGGAGAAACGTATGAAAAAACTTTCATTTGTTCTAATTGCTTTAATTCTATTCTCTAGTTTTGCTTTTGCCGGCGGAGCTTCTGAAGCAGCAGCACCTGCAGCAGCAGATGCAAAGAGTATTAAAGTTGGTTTGCTCTGTATTGGTGATGAAAATGACCAAGGTTATTCCTTTAACTTTATTCAAGGCCAAAAAGAAGCTACCGCACGCCTTGCTAAAGAAGGTATCAAAGTAGATTGGGTTACCAAGTATAACATTGGTGAAGATTCTACTTGTTCAGATGCTAACATTGAAGCAGCTGAAGAAGGTTGTAAGATTATTATCAACAACAGCTACGGTTTTGAACCTTACATGTTAGAAGTTGCTCCTAACTATCCAAACATCCAATTTGTTGGTTGTACTAACTGTGTTTCTTGCGTAGATGGTCTTGAAAATACCTATAACGCTTTTGCAAACATCTACGAAGGTAGATATGTAGCAGGTGTTGTTGCAGGCTTAAAACTCAACCAACTTATCGCTGATGGCAAGATTAAAGCTAACCAAGCAGTTATCGGTTATGTAGGTGCTTTCTCCTTTGCTGAAGTTATTTCTGGTTTCTCTGCATACTATCTCGGTGCAAAATCTGTATGTCCTTCCGTTACTATGAAAGTTTCTTTCGTAGGTTCTTGGTCTGATGCAACTGCAGAATCTGATGCAGCTCTTGCTTTAGCAGATCAAGGTTGTGTAATGATTTCTCAACACTCTGATAACACTACCCCAGCTACCGCTGCACAATCACGTGGTATCTTCCATACCGGTTACAATGCTGACATGAGCGCAGTTGCTCCAGCTGCTTCCTTAATCTCAACTCGTATCGATTGGGCTGAATATTTCTATGAATTAATCAAAGCTAATCTCAATGGCGAAAAGATGCCTCAAGACTGGTGTAAGGGAATGGGAGAAGGTGCTGTTGTAATGACTGCTCTCAATGAAGCTATTGCAGCTCCAGGCACTGCTGCTAAGATTAAAGAAACTGTTGCAGGTCTTGCTGATGGTTCTATCAAAGTATTTGATACT
>CAYYEN010000053.1:0-694 GCA_964470795.1 uncultured Spirochaetaceae bacterium
CAATGTATATCCAGAAAGACCAGAGTTTTTACGTTCACCAGCCTGTTCAGCTTTGGTCATATCTGCAATGTAATAATATCCAATTACTTCGCGATCGATACGAATTGGAATCAATTTGGTTGATGGCAGTATTCTCATATAAATACCCTTGATGTTTTGGAATTCATTAAGAATGCCATCGCCATTATCATCTCCAGTATTTACCTCAGTAAACAAATCTGTTTCCTGAACGAATGGGTCTTTAACATTTGCTTTGCGCATATGGGCTTTATAGGCTTCCTCAATTTCAAATGGTTCTTCATCAATAACCGGTAACGCAATGTCCTGTTCAACATATGTGATGTTTTCTGCCATCATTGCAATTTCATCATCAAGTTTATCGGACATTTCTTTCTGGTTATCATACTGCTTATCATGATACCATGGAAAAACATCCATGATTTCTGATTCGGTGAAAACAGTGTCAGATTTTGTTCCATCAACACGGTGTTCATTTATGATTGCATCTTTTAATGAAATCTCAAATGTTTCACTGTAACCGTATCCATTTGTATTGGTTGACATTTGGAACATGTTGGTCATCGTATTTCCAGATGTTTTGTTTAATTTCTTTTTTGATGCATTGGATTTGAATTTATACAAATCCTGGAATACTTTTGCATATGGAACCAAATACAAATAACCTTCACCATAT
>CAYYEN010000053.1:704-11087 GCA_964470795.1 uncultured Spirochaetaceae bacterium
GTATTGAATATACAATGATTCTTTATGATTGAATCGAGATCCAGACGTTCCTCAACTTCATTGATTTTCTCCATAATCGATTCAATCTCAGGGTCTTTCATATTAGTACGATCAAATGTTATATTACGTGCCATTCGTCCTGTAACAACATCTGATTCACATATGGCGTCGCGTGTTATCTGCAATGCCGTAAACCATTCTGGAATTTGTGATATTACCAGATCAAGATCCTGACGTAATGCAATATCCGCAATCGTGTTTACTGGGAGAAAGGCTGCATCCTGTAACTGTTGTGGAATTGAATCCATGTCAATTGTTTGAGTTTTATCATCCCATTTTATTTGTGCAACTTTGGTGACAAAGCTGTTATTGGTTGACAGATTATACTGTTTGAATATTTTGGTAATGGTATCTTGGATTTCTTCTTTGGTTGCTTTCTGATATTCTTTTGAAGATTCTGCAGGTATACCAACAACGTCATGCATCAAACCATCAATGATGAATTGTTTATTATCCGCCATATTATCACTCCTCTCTTATAAACTTATTGGGGATAGATCCGGGGTTGTCGTTGTGTTGACAATGTTTCGGTTCATTTCTTTATTAATCTGAGCATTGTTCAGATTTGCAAATCTGAGATATGGTACTGTAAGGAAGCCATCATTTATCAGATTCATTTGTACATCTGGGCCCATTACGATATACGGTGAACCTGTCCACATACCTGCTGCACCAAGATATTTATTATTATCATATTCAGATACGAGAAACGGTTGTGATGCTTCCGCTTGTTTTGTCAGCTTACCGGTTTTACCAACAATACCTGCGTTGTAATTAAACTCTAACAATGAATGATTAACATTTTCAAGTTTATACATATACCGGAATTGTGCCGTTGTTTTTAAACCGGTTAGTGGTGAGTTCGATGCATTTGATAAATTTGGTGTTGCTGATATCGGGAATATACCATAATATTTACACCAGTACAGAATCTTAGTATCTGATTCATTTGTTATGACATCAAACAATGTTGCAGCATAATCGATTGCACGGTCGTATGGATGCAATATTTTATTTGCACCAACAACTTTTCCTGGGCGCTCGAAATTATTCTCATATTTATAACCGTCATAAGATGGAGCAAAAATACCCTTATGAAGTTTATCCATATACAACATCCACAAACGTAAGGATTCATAACATTCAAGGTTTTTGGTTTCATTGAATGTTACATCAAATGTGCCACCAACTTTTGATGAAACAAATCCCGCGGGATTTATTGATAATCCACCATATGCTTTTGCGACATTATCAACCACGGTCATTTGTGTACCAGTTGAATTGAAACCATCTACTCGGTTTGATAACAAATAATACCAGTTTGTTAATAAACCATTATTGACACCAGCTTCATCTTCAAACGATCCTGTTATATAGAATGGTGCCAACATTTGAACCACATGTGGCAAACGTGAATATGTTGATGAAAACTCTTCGTCACTTGCAGCTTGAGAACACATACGAATTCCATTATCACAACACATCACATAACACTCTGGTCGTGTGAAAAACAAATGTCTGAAACCTTTACGCCATTCAACATCTGCAACAGGCAGCTTTGTTCTATTATATGTAAACATAATAGATTTATGTGCGATCTGTGGATCTGAACGTGTGAATGGTTGTAATGGTGAAAGTTTACCATCATGAGTTTTATCATGATATGTTTCCAATGATGTATCGAGTATCTCTTGTTTGATTGGATCATTCAATGGGTTGATGTTTGTTGTCGAACCGGAAAACACTGGGATGTCTAACTTTTGACCTGATTCAGTTGTGTGCTCATATGTCACTGGAACATTTTTAAGATTAGGATCATTCACATCACGTGTCAAATGTTGATTTGGATTGTTAATAAAATAATCAACTTTACCATTCATTATTGGTTCAAACGTTTTCAACGTATGATCCTCAGGTGTCAATACACGTTCTTCATATGATACCAATGGTCGTCCTGTGGATTCCGGGAATTCACCAGTATATGATTTATTCGGTTGAAGTATTTTATCCGTTTCTTTCCATTCATCATTATAATCAGGCATGGGATCACCACCTTTCTTGTATATTTATTTTATACGATACCTGTCATTATTGAAAGTATTTTCTTTGATGTAAGTTGGATGATTTTGTTGAGACCATATCCAGTCATGTTAGTTTTGTATGCTGAAGAGGTGAGTAACAAGAAAAGATATGAAATGTTTTCAATACTGAATATCAATGGGGTTCCACATACTGTTGTGAAATACGACATGTACATTGCATTCAAATCTTTGTAACGAACGGAATTGATCTTTTTAATCTTTTCGATAAGATCCATGAAGTTGTGGTTCTGAACACCTTTCGCATCTTCAATGATTGATGCAGCAACTTTGTTGTCAATCTTATCATCCATTATCTTGTTGAATGGTATTGTTGTTACATCTATTTCATTCACGTCTCGGAATAGCATGTAGAAGAATGTTATAAAGTATAACATTGCTTTGTTCAAGTTGTCACCCTTCATGTAAAGTTTCTGTTGTAATGGCGCAGACACCATTGTGATATAAACTTTACACAAAGTTAACATCAGCTGTGAGTTCATGATAAATGCATTTGGTTTACGTGTTAAACACAAAGCCAAATATGCAGCCTCGATAACTGCCATGAGTTTTGGTGTTTCCTGAGGAGATGTGATAACATCGATGAATGTGTTGACGAATACAAATGATTTGTATTTACCATCTTTGCCGATAACCATATATGGAAGACATGTTGGTATCTTGGAAGTCTCTTTGTTGTCAATGAGAACAATATCACCATTGATATATGCTTCAACTGCTTTTTTGCATATCGGATCTCCGTTGAGTTTCATGATGGAAATTACTTCCTGAATGGACTTGGGTTCAACGATGTAATTTTTATAATGTTTAAGTTCTTCACGAACAATGTTACTGAGGTCATTCGTTTCATTGAATTTCTCATATAACGATGTCTGTGACAGTTTAGGCAATGCAGTTTCCTGTATTATCTGAATCATAAAATTCACTTCTTTCTTATTAATTATAACGCTTTATAAGCGAGATTACAATTTTGTCTGGGGGTCAAAATAATGGATAAATATACTTCTTTATTTGAGTTAACTGCATATATTTACAATGGCAAAGAGCGTGGTATCGTGTTATCAAATGATGACGTTATTTCATTATCTATCATACATGATTACGATCATGCATTCTTTCCAATCATTCGATTACGTTTATATATTGATCTTCCGAAGTTGGCATACATCAATGAAGACCCTAATAATATTTTAGTATCAATGGTTCTAAATGGAGATGTGTATGGAATAAATGAAGAATCTTCTGAAAAATCTTATACTAAAAGGGGATATGCATGGTGTGTTGGTTTTGGTGATTCATCTCCGATGTATGGTTATATAGAAACAAAAAACAATCCATATTCAAAATTTGATAATTATCAAATGGGTGAAAAACGTAATGATGACTTGAACACAAACAACAAAGTTCCATTAACGATGTATTGTTATGATAAAGATTTGATACGAAAAACAAAACAACAGGTGAAATCAATATATAAAAATACTGACTTGTTTTCGGTTGTGCAAGATATGTACGCAACATGTGAAATTCAATATGACCCGAAGTTCATTAGCCAATTTGATAATAATAAAATGTATGAACAAATCCTGATACCAAATTTATCATTCATTGACGCCATCTCTTATCTGGATACATATTATGGATTATACACATCTGGAGCAATGTTATATTCACACCATTCGGGTCAATTAGGCTTATCGAGCTCTAAAATGTATGAAGCACGTGGATACTATGATTGTGTGCGCGTCTCCAGTTATAAATCAGGAAACACATTTTCAGGACTTGATTTAACAACCTCAATGAACAGCAAGCAGATAACATTAGTCACTCCTGAACAGTCCGTTGTTATTAAAAGTCAAACAGATTTAATGCAAACGACAAATTCTCAAATATTTGGTTCATTAAATGTTGATGACTTTAAAACGGTATCTGCATATTTGGATGAAACATTTACAACCGACATGCCACTGATAAACACACCACCAGTAATGCACAAAACAAAAAATGAATTTATTCCTTCAACATACAAAGCACGAGTTGATGAACGTAATACACGAATTGATTTATCTTTGAATGGTTATCCATATGGTGGAACGACATGTAATTGTTTCCAGTTTGTATTTGATAATCCAATCAGAGGAAACAACATTGACAAAATCTATAGACCAATGTATGCAACACATACGTTTACAAACATTGGTAGTGGATTGTTCGACATACAGTCAACATTCCAACTGTGTTAAACAAAAAATATACACCCGGGAATTCCCGGGTGTATATAATTCATATCACTTTCTGATTGTTGTGAATGCGTTGTTGTATACTCCAGCATACTTAGAGTTGTATTCCTTACCAAGAGCATCCATTGTGTTATCAATGTTCTGCTTGTTATGAACACGCTCAATGATTTCCTGCATGAGCTGAGCAACATCAGGAAGCACACTCTTTACTGATATGAGAGATGCAGTTGTTGGTGCATCCATACCGTAAATGAGACCAAACAGAAGAGCCTGGTTAACAATCTCCTGTGCTTCTGCGAGTTTATCCACAGCAGCCTTGGAGAAGTCTGTGCCGATCTTACGTCCGCATGCATCACAATACAGACAACCGTCTTCACGTTTGCTTACTGCCAGTGTCGGTACACCTGAAGAATCCAGAATTACATGAGCACAACTTCTCTTGGCATTTCTCATCCAATCCGGTTCACTTTTTGGTTTCACGATATATGAACGCTGAACATAGTCCACACGTGTCATATCATAGATTATTGGCTTGAGAACCTCAAGCACGTTTGCTGATAATTTCAGCTGCTCACCATTATTTTCCATAGTAGTTTCCTCCTTTTATGATTTGAACTGTTTTACGACTTCATGAAGATTCGGGTATGCAGATACAGATACATCTGTAATGCATATCAGATACTTCTTGGTGTCTGGGTTAAGACTCTGATATGTTGAAGTCAGGAATCTATAACAATTACTCATATCCAGTGAATCAAGTTTCTTGAATACGAATGTTGTTAAAGAATCAATGAATGCCTTCTGATTAGGTGTGAGTTTTGTATAATCGGACTTTTTCAGAAGTAATGCATTCTTGATGATTTCATTAGGATCATTGTAAATCTCAAAGATGTCCGCAGTGATTGCACCGTTAAAGTTCAGCAGTTCTTTAAGAGTGTTTTCATTATTAACTGAGAGAGCTGCAGCAACTGCAATTCTGTCAGTTTCTGATAAACCTGGACACATGTTGGAAACATCTTCGATGATATCACGAAGTAAGATCCTGGAGGCATCATACAGATGCTGGACAGCTCTGGCCAGCTTTTTGAGTACCTCTTCTTTTTCTTCAGCTTTGAGTTTTTCATCAGGTTTGTTCTTAACCATATACTGGTCTGCAACTGTTACGAACAACGCACCGATGATGTGGCAATCGTCAATGAAACCTTCAGCTCTCAGCTTCTGCATCACAATGCTGACAAATGCGGCATCCATACAATGATGTGAAATTGCTCTGGAAAGACCCTTAGCTTTATCATCATTTTCGGGATTGGCTACCTGCAACAGATATGCTGCTACACGTGGAAGTCTGTTGGCAATGTCTGAGTACAGCTGGTCGCGACCCACCTGTGTCAGAGCAAGCTTTTCTTCTGGTGTTCTCGGATATGGTACATTCATTCTCTGAAGGTATGATTCAACAGAATCGAGACAAATGATATCCGAATCGATTAATTTTACCATGGTAAATTGTACTGACTACTGAATTGGAGTTATTCAGTTTCTCACCGTCGACATGAGATAGTGTGATCAACCCGTCAGTTTATCCTCCTTTATATTTTTTGATCGACTTTTAATTGACCACACATTATTCTGGTACACGTCTGTCCCCATGTACCAGAATAATTATATGTATATGTCAAGTTTGAATAATAGAGTAGGGATATTATTCAAACGAATTATTCGAATGAAACTTTATCATCTGTTTTGGATTTAAAGTTATTAAATTTAACATGACGACGTTTCATGAATGTTGGTCTTTCGGTTTTCTGGAGATTATCACCAATACCACCAGCCTCATTGTAGTTGAGTTCAATCTCCTTGAGATCAATCGCTGGAAGACCTGCTACCATTAATGTTACATCAACCTTGCCATTATTATCATCAATGACAATGTTCTTATAGATGTCATAACACCTCTCTAACTTTGGCATGATGTCATTCTCAACAATCTTTGAATCTTCTCCTGCATTGATTGACTTCATACTGAATGCAGCCATACTGTAGTCGAGTTTGGTTGGATCCCATGTTGGCTGGAAGGATGATACGATTGACTTGGTTAACTTCTTACGAACTTCATCAACTGTATCTCCTGTAACGGATAATGCAACAATTCTACCTTTTGTTGAAAGTACATTATTAAGATCAGATGCATCAATGGAATCATTGTCTGTATGCTCATACTTTGTGCCTAACATTACAAGAATACTTTCAACGATTTCATTGTTGATCTTTTCATAATCTGATGAATTCGGATTACAGAATATTGAATATGGTCCAACATTTGCTTCATTGAGTTCAACCATCAGATCCTTGGTGTTCAGATGATATGCATCCGGATCTTCATCGTTTGGACAAATGATAATCGGTATAACCTTTGTATCGGGATAACGTTCAAATAGTTTGCTACATAATGCAGGACAAGAACCAGAGCCAGTTCCACCACTGGATGATGAAACAACGAATATGGTATCTGTGGTTCCACACATATCATATAATTCTTTCATTGCACCATTCTGATCATTGAATTCAAACATTGCTTTTCCACGTTCTCTATCACGTCCAGAACCAACATTGTCATCTGCAACGATTGGAATGTACTTGATTAATGAAGAGGTATCGAGTGTCACATGTTTCATCTGTGAATCGATTGCGAACAGCTTAACGTCTGTGAGCTTCTTAGAAGCAAGTAAGCGAACTATAACAGAACCAGTATTTCCTAAACCTATAACGATTTTATTCATTTTTCATTTTCCTTTCATAAATAGAAATATTGTAGCACCGTTCAAGACGGTGCTACATAAACGTTTTAATTACTTCTTTTCATCACACTTGATGTGATATTTGATATCTGCAAGAGGTGTAAGAACAACCTTTCCACCATCTGCAATATCAATCTGGAATATGTTATACATATTCACTGTCTGTTTTGAACGTCTTGCAATTGCCAAACCAGCAGCATATGTTGCTGCCATCATTGGAATGATTGCGTTTGTTACACAAAGATCGATACCATAATCATCAAGTAATATCTTGAATACATCAGTTTCGAGTTTTGTGATTGTCTCTGTCAGATTCTCAGTTCTCCATCTCTCATAAGATTCAATCATATCTGCATTACTCTTGACACCAATTGAATCATTATGATTGATCTGTTTGAAAATCGGATCATCTTCATGGATCAGCTGTGGAACGATATTGCGAGCTTTATCAGATTCGGAAAGATCTGTTACATACTGCAATGATACACCTGCAATTGTTATTGCAAATTCCGGTGTTGGCTGTTCCTGTGCAAATCGTGTGACTGCCTCCCATCCAAACATGAATGCGAGTGGGAATGCTTCAGGAATTCTTACAGTGATACCAAATTCTGCTTCGAAGATTCCTTTGGCGATATCAGGAATTTCGTTCATGAGAATCGGGGAACTTTCATATGGTTCCATCGCAATTGCACGTGCTCTTGCTTTCTCTGCCATCATTTCCTGAATTGTTTTGTTCATTTCCATTGATATTACCTCTTTCTGAAAGATATTTATAATAAACGGTATTCTACCGTTATTACATTTTAATCATATAAATATTTATTTTATAAATTTTAGATGAGATCTATTCTGTTTATGATGTTTGAAAATTGTTCGGTGTTTATATTATGAGATATAACAAACACTTGGTCTATCTTTAATAAACGCGTAACTTCATCCATCATCAGAATAAACTTGTCTTTGAACTCATGGTCCAAATAAGCATCAATCTCATCAATAAGTATAATGTTGTATTGTGACAATTGTGTTGACAATGCCAATGATAATACTAATGCGAAGATTGTTGATTCTGACTGTGATCCATAACGGATGTCATTGGACACAACCAGATCATGTGTAAATGGTATATTCAATGCAGTTTCAGATATCTCAACTTCATTCAACTTAACCTCACCATCATATATTACATTCAACAGATGATTTGCAATCTTGACAGATTCTTCCAATGTGTTTCTTATCATTACAACTGGAAGTCCTTTGGTCGATGATGTTGCATCTGAAATGAGTTTGCATTCATTATCATTTTCTTTATTTGTCATCAACTCATTCATTGTTTGTTTACAATGCATATCATCGGTTTGTAATGTTTTCAATTCAGATGATATCGTCTGTTGATCCATTAAATATTCATTGTATAAACGTTGATGCTCTGCATGGAGTTGTTTCAACTGTGATAATGTATTGATGGTTTTGTTCAGTTGATCAATCTTCATGCTAACTTCACCAATGTTTACACCATTTAATTGTGACACCAATTTACGATTGGATTCATTACGTTGTAATTCCGCTTCGTAAATATGCTGCACTGACAATAGCTCATTACGTCTGGCATCAATATCCGCAAGTTTCTTATTGATGTCTTCAATGGCTTTAGATGGATCAGTGTCGTCAACCAATACATCTTCAATGGTTTTGATGTTATGCTCAACACTCTGAAGTTGCTCAATCAGTTTGCGACGTTGTTCATTATTAACCGCATCTTCGTATAATGTTTTTACATAATTAAAATCGATACCATATTTCGATGATTTAATATTCATCATGATTGTATCGATGTTAAATGTGTTTTTCAATTCATCTGGATATTCGCCATTGATCAATCGTTTAATCGAAACAATGGATTTCCAACAACGGTCGATGTTTTCCAAATCATCAATTGTAATCTTTCCGTCGGTTGATGTTTGGTATGATTTAAAGTACACTTGTAATCGGTCATATGTGTTTTTGTATATACAATTGGTGTTATCACATTCTGGATATTCTCCATTAACCGTTGACAATATTGATTCCAAACGATTCATTGCTGAACGTTCTTTTTCACCATCATTCAATACCGCACCTTCACGTATTAAGAATGCAGGAATATCAATATGCTGAATAACCATTTCAACAACCATGTTCAACAAATTATCATTTAATGATGATGCTATTTCTGATGATATTGAATTGATGGTTTGTGATAAATTCATTATGTTTCGATAATACTCAGGAGATGCAGTAATGAGTTTGTTGTCCTTGATGCTGTTGATTTGTGATTTTAATCGTTCTGCAATTTGTTTCATGTTATTATAATCTTCACGCATTCGTTTTGATTTCATCATACTTGAATGGATGTCAGATTTCTTTTCTTCATAATTGTCTGCTTCAACAATCAACACCTGATATTTACTTTTGCATTCTTCCAATGATTTGTTGATTTCAATACTCTCATCACTAAGGCGCGTATATGTGTCATTATCATAATTTCCAATTCTCTCAGACACAAGTTTTACTTGTTCCATAATATTGGTTAAACGAACCAATTCATCGTTTGGACGTTGGTTCTCAATTGCGATAATTTGTCCATGAATTTTATCCATATTGGATTTAACAGACTCAATCGAATTTGTTATATCTGCATACTTGGTTTGTTTTTCATGTAATGCATTCTGTAAAGTTTCATATGAACCATACTTCTTTAAAATGTATTCTTTGGTATTATTTAATGATGTGATTGTTTTACTGATATAACGATGATCCGCAGTTGCAAGTTTGTGAATCTTATCATATATATCAACACCCAAGGATTTATTTATCAATGTTTTGCGTTGATTGGAACTCATGTTGGATAATGAATTGAGTTGTGTTCCATTAATTGTAAATTGAAACGTATATCGGTTTAATCCAAATATCTTTTCAATTAACATGTTGAATGTGTTAACACCACCAGACGGATTTAACTCTTCACCATTACATACCAATGATGATACCACTGAATGTGATTTGTTTGTTGGTTTGTATGTGTGATTGATATGATATATTTTACCATCAACATCATATGTTATTTCTTTGACACCGGTTTCTCCAGGAATTATCAACTGTAAATCAGAACGTTCATCGCCACTGAGATTGATTGATGAGAATGGATGG
>CAYYEN010000054.1:0-11054 GCA_964470795.1 uncultured Spirochaetaceae bacterium
CTTCGGTTTCTACTCCTGGTACCATGTTCACGAAGTCATTAGCTGTGCAATCATAGCTAATATCCGTATACCACGGATATTTAAGAGCTGGGTCAACATCAAGTTCATCTGCGGTTGCTGTTGATGTTGTTAGTTGTGTCCATACTGCAGTATTTGGTATAACTAAAGAGTTCATGTCTTTTGTTAATTTAGCAGCAATATCATCAACTTCAGTTTTACTATAAACATCAGTAATTCCTGACATAGCTATAGTTGTTGGTAAATTGTTTATTTCAGTAAAGTTTATAAACCCCCAACCAGTGTCATAGTTATCATCACTTATTTTTCTAAGTACTTGTCTTGCTAAGCCACCTTGCACAACACCTACACCTTGTTCGCCTTTTTCTCCTCTGTTACCTTGTTCGCCCTGAGGTCCTGCAATACCTTGTATACCCTGAATACCAGGGACACCTTGTATACCTTGTTCTCCTTGTATACCTTGAATACCTTGAGGTCCTTGACCTCCTGCTGGACCTTGTAGTTTGCCAAGACTTAACCATTGTCTAACTTCAACGTCCCAGTTATAAACAACATTGTTATCTGCTGTTCCTACTGCGTACGCCCAGCCTACTTCACCAAACGGGTAGACTGTTACCAACTCATTGTATGTGTTAAATCTACCACGAACTATAAATGAATTTCCGTCTCTACCGTTAAACCCTGCATCACCTTTATCACCCTGAACTCCTTGTATACCTTGAAGACCTTGTATTCCACGTTCACCCTGTATACCTTGTATACCTTGTATACCTTGTTCTCCTTGTATACCAGGGACACCTGGAACTCCTTGTATACCCTCAATCACTGTAGATGTGATTGTATCTTTAATTGATACATTTTTGAACTGTATGCGCCCTCTTTGAGGTAAATCAGTACCATAGTTATCAACAATAATGTGTCCTGATGACGCTATTGCTTTGTATTCTTTACCGTCTTTAGAAACTTCTAGTAGATTATCCACATTCGTTCTAATAAACTTGGTATCGCCAAAAGGGGATACAACGACATCTGTTTCCCCACTAACCATTTTTTGCATATCTGCATAGTTTGCATTTACACCAGCTCTTATAACTTCATTATCTCTATTATATTCATCAGCATAAACAATATCACCATTTGCTACATCAGGTAGTGATGGTTTTGGTATTCTTTCTACAGTTGCCATAATTTACCTCCTATGGTTTCTTAACTTTATAGATATAAGCGTAACCTAACAATCCAAAGTCAGTATCGTCCTCATGTTCAATTTTTAAAGTTACAGTGTAACCTTTACCTGTTAAACGATATTTGTTAATAGTTGTAGGTACAATACCTATTTTTGATTTTCCTAAAACCCAACTTCCAAATTTAGTTCCACTAAACAACTCTACGTTAGTAGCTTTTTCTAAACTAAACAAAATTTGGTCGTCTTTTTCATAAATAATATACTGCTCAGGGTTAATAACTGGTTTGTTATCAACATTTACTGTCATATAAAGACTTGTAGGTTTTTCTTCATCATTCATGAAACTAATTTTTATTGCTTTTAACTTTTTTAAGTGTACTGGATAACCCAAGTCATAGTTTTTAGTTTCTAAGATACACTTAATTGGTTTCCCATCATCATTATACACTGCTCCATCTTGTTTTACAACAATACCATTAGGTTTAAAACCATAATACTCACCGTCAATCATACGAATAAAGTTAAAATCAAAGATGTCGCCACTATCCATAGCCCATACTTTTTGCTTGTAATACCATTTCATACGTATTTTGTACTTAGGAAAGGTAATTACATAAGCTAAACCGTTTTGTACCGCACAAGCTGTTATATCAAAAGGTTTTGGTACTGCATTCCAAACGTCCATATCAATACGTTCGACACCATATCTATCACTTGTAACCACGGATAAGGTTTTCAACTTATACAGACCTTCTCTACTTAGGAAAATAATATCATTTTCTACTCCTATTAACGAATTAGGAGCTATACAACCTATTGTTGATGATATAGGTCTTAATTGAAAGTCCATAGGGTTAATACCTACTAGATAATGTAGGGTATTATTTGTAGCAATAACTAAAACTTGATAGAAGTAAACAATTCCTGTTATAAAATCTTCTTGTGTAGTAGGTATAGCTATGATGTTGTCACTAGGTACATATGATGGCTTAAAAATATCACTAACATAAATAGCATTGCTAACATTTAAGTCACCCCACATTAATATTTGGTCGTAATAGATGTATAAATTAGTACATGTTTGAGGCTTATAGTCCTCTTTTTCTTCAATATCTTCCGTGTCAGTTACTTTAAAATCAGTAATAACATAAGAATATATCTTAGTTGGGTCAGTTTGAGAGGCGGTTGCTGTTATTGAAGATTTAATATCATATAAACCACTCTTTTCAAAGGTATATTTAATACGTTTATTCTCTTTAGTAGTAAAATCTATCTTTTTAAAGCCTGTTCCATTAATTTCTTTCCAATCAGTCTTGCCACTTTCACGAACTTCCCACTTAATATAAACATCACTGCTACTTGGTCTTGATAAATATGTAGTTAGTTCTTCGGCAATATTTGCTGTAGCTGTTCTATTTGTTGATACGACACCTTCATTAACTAAAACAGACGCTACACCGTCTTCAATGAAATTCCAAGGGTTGTCACTCAAGAGGTTTGCACCTATTTTAGAGAACTCTAAAGCTTTTGGCTTGTATGGGTCTAGTTGTCTAAAATAATAGCTCTCTGTGGCTGTTTCGCCCTCAGGAACATCAGCAGGGTCTTTATCAGGAAATAAACCATATTCTATTAAGAAATTGCCTGTAGCTATAAGCATAATATCATTGTAAACAACATAACTTGTGAGTCTTTCCTTTTGGAACCCGTCAGCATTAACAAACACAGGTGTCTTATCCAAGTTTTTATACTTTTGTAGTATACCTTTATCATCATAAATAGCACCGTCAATCATGTAGAACTCTTTTAAATTGAACTCTTTATCATAATAACGCATATAGCATTGTATTCCTGTGATTGTAATAGCTTTTGTAACTGCTGATAAATCAGCATAACGTGAAAACCCTTCACGCTTAACTAAGGAGCCTTTTGTCGTGAGTTCAAAGTTTTCAATTTTACGCATTTGTGAGTTACTCATTGTTGAGTCAGCGTCCACACTATTCATACCGCCTGAAAAATCAATATTAACATCAAGTAGTTTGATAGCAGGGTCTACTCTATAGGGCATATTTGCCATAACTTACCTCCTTATTCGTCCAAGGGTGATTTAAGAGAATAATCATAGTTAACATAAGGACTGCCTTCAAAATTCATTTCATAAGCTGAACTAGACATTCCTCCATAGTCACTATTATTTTGACCTGTATCAGGGTCAGTGTAGTCTATAAAATCATCAGTGGCACCTTTCATTTGTGTGATTATATTCATGTACTTTTGCCAAAATAATTCTGCCTCATTGTTTGAACTATCTTGAGCTTTAATAGCATAAGACACATAATACTGCATTGCTGACATCATGTAAATATCAGGCAACACTCTATAAATTTTATCAATTGTATAAGCTGTTTCAGGTGGGTTTGCTGTCAAGTCCAACAGTGGCATATTCAAATTAAGTTGAATATTCATATCACTAATACCTTCATTAAAGAAAGCACCTAATTGTTTTTGTGTAAAATCTTCATCAGTTTGTAGATTTGCTGAGTCTATAACTATTTTTGGTGTTGTGTAATTCCACTTCTTTGCCATGTATGTTTCCTCCTTTTAAATAAAAAGAAAGAGGATTACCTCTTTCTATTTAGCATTGTTAAATACATTTTGCAAATGGTCTACAATAGCTTTAGGTAATTTAATTTTTTCACCTGCTATTAATGTGTAAGCTACTCCATTATACGACCCATAGTATGGGTTACCAATAGAATTAGCTATAAGCTCAGGCATTGTGATTTCTACCCAATCTTTCTTATCACCGAACTGCTTTTCAAGATTACGCAATTCACGTGTTAATTCAAGGTCGCTTTTTTCGACCACCTTTTTTATTGTTTCAGTTGTATTTACTGTTTCAGCCATAGTTTACCTCCCTATTCGTTTGATGGCACAAAGATTACTTTTTGGATAGCTAGTGCTGTTAATACTTTAGCACAATAACCTTGAACCTTCCAACCAATGGTTGAAACTTGGTTCAATGGGTCTGCTGTTCCTGCTGAACCACGTTCTTTAGCAATGTATTGTACATCTTTTCCACCTAGTTTAACTACTGCATAAGCCTCATATCCTAGTACGAATACGTTATGAGTCATGTGTTTAGCCCCATCTACAAGTGTTTCTTCACTTGTAGACGCATTAGGGTTTTCAATGAAACGCATACCGAACATATCAGCTATCCAGTTTTCTACCATAGGACGGTTAGTCATACCAAATTGCATATATTTTTCTACACGTGGGTCGTCATAAAGGTCGAACATACAAGCCTCGTCAATAAGTACTACATACTTACCTGCACCTTTTTCGTGCTTAGCAATATGATTTTCACTCATAACTAAACAAGCTTTACGTAAAGTGTCAATGTTAGGTTTTGCTTTTCCATCAGCAATATCAATAGTTGCATAAGAATTACCATTTACAAATAATGGTGAACCATTAGTTTCTAACTCTTTCTTAACAATTTCATCAAGTGTGTATTGTGCTTGTACACCTTGTGCACGTAAATATTCTTTTTTAACATCATCAAACAATTCATCCTCAGCTAAATCAGTGAATTGCATATAAGCACCATATTGGTTAATTCTTGCTGTTAATGATGTAGCACTTGCCATATCAGGTGTTGGTGGTACACCTTCATTTAAAGGTGTTGTTTTTGGTTGAAGTTTAGCATAACGTCTAAAGTTCATTGTTTTACCATTGTTCATTGGTAATGATTTTGCAATACCATATGACGCAAAGGCGAATTTTTCTAATTGTAGCATTTTAAGTAATGCTTTTGTATAGACTGCGTCAGGCACTAAACCAGGTGCACTTAAGACTCCTTCATACATATTTACATTTGCTGGCATAATTTATATTCCTCCTGTTATATCATACCTAAGTCTTTTAGTAAAGCGTCAGCTTGTTTATCAAGTTCTACTTCACTAGTTGGGTCAGTCTTAGTAATAGCTTTACTACCTGTTGGAAGTGGAGCTCTCTTTTGAGATTTCTTTTGCCCTTCTAAGACTTTTTGGCGAACTTTTTCTTCGTATTTTTCAGGATATAACTCATAATAAGCAAATTTGAATGTTGTAGGACTTATTTTACTCATTAGGTCAATTCCTGACTGACCTGCTTTTTCAAAAAATTCTACAACTTCTTGCTCACTTAGGTTAAGTTCTCTATTAACTTCATCAAAAGTTCGATTGAATGTTTGTTCTAATTGGGATTGTTGGAACACTCTTAACTGTGCGTCACGTGCCTCAACCTCTTTACGGTACCTTTCACGTTCTTCTAAAACATCTACAGGTACGTCTCTTTCTTGAGCCTCACGCTCTAAACTAGCTTTAGTTATACTTTCAGTAAGTTGTTCTAAAGTCATGTTTCTTGAAGAGGCTAAGTTAGCAAACACTGCTAAGGTTTGTTGGCTTTGTGCTAAAGCTCTTTCAGCTTGTTCCGCTTTTTGACGCAACCTTTGAAAGCCACGTGCTTGCGGGGTATCCACCGCTCCCTCATCATTTGTTTCTTCTTGTGTTTCTTCATCAGTAGCTACTTCTTGTTCTAAATCTTCTTGTACTTCTACACCTGCGTCACCAGTTTCTTCAACTACTTCCTCAGTTTCTTCTTCATTAACTTCGGTATTTTGATTAGCTAAATCTTGTTCTAGTTCCGCAAAAATTTCTTCTAAACCATTTGGCATTTAGTTGCCCTCCTTACAGCCTTGAGTTTTTAGTTAAAGTTGGCGAATTTTTAACTATTTAAGTAAGCCTATACTCTAGGTGATAGTTAATTGGCACTAACTCTTACTTTTACTAAACAAATTATAGAACATAATTAAAAAAAAATCAACTCCTTTTTAAGAAGTTGATGTTCCTGTTGCTTTTAATGGCTGTGCTGGTGCTGACTGACGCTTTTGCACTGAACCGAGCTTTTGCTCTTCTTGTGCATAAGGATTTGTCATCTCCACTCCCATAGACACTAAATCTTGTAGTGTAGTTTGTAAGACTTGCGGGTCTTGCATAGCTTGAGGGTCAGTCAAAGTTTGCATAATTGTCATAACAAATTGTTGCATACGTTCCGTTTGCATTTCTTTACTTTCCTTCATAAATCTACTAATAATCTGTTCTTTATTTGAGAAATTAGACATAGCTATAAATTCAGGAATAGTAATCAATGCAGGGTTGCTTTGGAACTGTAGTTGCATTTGCATTAGGTTTTGTGCGTCCTCTTTAGCTTTTTGTACTTCATCAACATTGAATGAAGATGTGTCAAAAATAACATCATAGTCCAAGTCAACAATAACTTGCATATCCTCAGGTTTAAGTTCAATAAACCCAAACTTAGCATTAATATTAGGGTCCTCAACATTATCTCTAAAATAGTAACTGCTATTTTTATCTACATAAGATTGGAAAACATCAATAATTAAGTTACTTAATTTTTTCAAGAACTCTTCTAATTGAATATTAAAGTCTTTATCAAGCACAAGAGCACGGTTAACCAAAGTGTTAACCCCTCCTGTAGTAGTCAATGAACCAACGTTACTTCCCATATAAGCACTAGTCAGTCCTGTAACTTTATTAATACCTTCCTCAAGGTTATTTTTATAGTTAATCACGACTGAGTCCAATTTAGGAGTATCTAAGTTTTTAATACTTGAATTAATATCACTATTTGTTTCCCAAACCATACCCGGAGCTGAACCATAACTTGCTACTCTTTTAGCACTAATACCTGAATTTTTACTTACAATCTTTTGAGGTGATTGTAACATTGTAGCATATAAAGCTATAACACTTTCAGTGATATTAAGTGTTTTTTGGTTGTCTAAAACTTGTTGGCAATCACTAATACCCCAAATATCGTCCGTTTGTTCTTGGTCATATAAGAATACTAATGGGTAATTGCGATAAGGAAGTTCTATTTCTTCCCCTATTTTATTCCAATTTGCATAATATTGAAGTTTTAGATGTTCTACACCTTCTCCATCTATACTTTTGTACATATAGTGCACAAAATGAACTAAATTGTCCATTTGGCTATCAGTATAGTCACGATTGTAAATTTCACCACGCTCCTCAGTTGTAGTTACTACAGGAAATTCATTAGGTTTTGTGGCTCCTTGCTTAATTTTAGCTAAATCACCTATAAATTTCCCATCTTCGTCCCTAAAAGACGGGTTTGAGGTTATCCAGTTAATAGTTTTTCGCTCACTAATAAACAAATAATCGCAATCTTCTAATGTAAATGCGTTTGGGTCAGGGTAAATATTACTTGGGTCTATGTTTTCAATGATTATTTCCCCTTTGTTATTCATATTACGTCCACCACGTATCTTATTTGGGTTATAAGTAACATAAATAGCACCTGTTCCTAGTAATTTAGCACGTTCTACCACACGTCTAACTGCAAATTTTGCACCTGTGTAGTACCAAATATCCTTAAAAATACCTTGTAATTGTTCACATGCCTCCACATCGTCCTTAGATAAAGGTCTAATTGTAGGTGTTAAATTGTCTACAGCAACTGAGGCTACTTTATATTTTTTAACAAAATTTATTAAGTTAGTTACTGGCTTAGGAAACCAAGCAGGTTTCTTAGTTAAAGCCCAGTGCTCACCACGGTCAAATGCGTCTAACTGTTTCCACATAAAATCTTTACGATTACTTCTAAACCGTTTAGCTTTTTCAAAACGTTGCTCAGCCACTGTCTTTACTGTTTCTTCCATTAGTTACCACCTCCATTACTAATATTTTTTATATCTTCTAAATCTTGGTCTATTTTATATTCTTCATACCCTTGTGGGTTCCATGTTTGCATTAATTCATTAATAACTTCTTGGGCTTTTCTTTGTTGTTCAAGATTATCCTTCTCTTCGCTTGTTGGTATATAAAACTCTTTAACTTGCCATTTGAAGATAGGAATAACTTTAAATAAATAAAGCACAAACTCTTTTACATTCATAAATTCCTCCTAGTACCAATCTAATTGGCTGTTACTTTCATCATTATCCATTAACCACGGTGGTAATGGTTCTCCTGCATTTAGTCTATTTAAATGTGACATAGGGTTGTCTATCCACATACCTTCTACTGAACACATACTCAATGGGTCGTCAGGCAGTTCCATAATCATATACCTTAGTGCGTCCATTGCATGGTCATTTTTGTCAGGTGGTGTTTCACTTGGGTCATGTTTCTCGTTCTCTACTTGTTCAGGATAACGATATTCAATACCCTCTTTAATAATACTGCTACAGTTACTAAAGATTTTTAACTTCTTCATATCAAAGTAAGTATACACTTTTGCTAAACCATCAGCAATACGATTATTTGCTGGATTGAAATAGATACCGTACTCTGCGTAATGTGTGAACAAACTTTTACCATCTATTAAAGATTTTTGCTGTCCCGCTGGGTCAGCTAATGGTGGTTTATACCATCTTCCTGATGGTACTTCGTCAAATAGCCTATGTATTTCTTTTTGGTGCATAGCTACGTTAAGACCCGCTTTGTAGTATTCATCATAAATATAAGCTACACCTTCTTTAGGGTCTATAGCTAACATTAAAGTACAATGTGGGTTTCTACCTCCAAAGTCAGTTGCAGACAATCTAACCCAGTCTCTAGGGATTGGAAATGGTGCTACAACACATGACATTATCATTGGATATACCATACCTTCGGCATATGAGAAGTCACCTTCTAAGTATCTCTTTATCCACCACTCAGGCTTATTAGCTTTCAGCATTGGTATAAAGTTTGGTGGTAGGTATTTGTTTTGTTCCGTCTTTGTTATATGACTAGAAAAATAAACAACAGGGGTTTCTACATAATAGTCATTTGGGTTTGTACAGTAAATCTTATGGCTATGTAGTAACATTTGTGACCTAACCCAGTTTACATCAGGGTTGGAACAAATAATTCCTAAGTACCATTCTTTACTAACTATCGCCTTACCTTCCGTATCTCTTATGATATTACCTTCACTATCTCGCTTATATATAACAGCATGAGGGTTACGTAAACGTGTTTGTAACACGGTGAATATTTCATAAGAAATACCTGACGCCTCCTCCATTAAAAATGCAGTGAGATTTAATGAACGTATTTTTACAGGGCTATCAGCTACGTAAAATAAGAAAGAGAACCCGTTAGTTAGGACAACCTCACTATCTTTAACTCGATAAGACTCTATTAGTCTATCAGGGCATTGTCTAAAGAACTCTTTCTTTACAGTTTGTTCTAATTGTCTAACAGTAGGTGCTACACAGCAAGCCATACCATTAGGTGTTTGAAAAGCATGGTCTAATAATTCAGCCATACTTGATGTTGACTTTCCTGAACCATAACCCACTAGTTCATTGTTTCACATAGTTTCGTTAGTACTATGCTGGAATTTCCAAATAAAATTTTTAGGACGTTTAGTTAAACCATAGACACCACTTCTAATAACACTAATGTTAACACCTGATAATTGACTTGCTTGTTGCATATTAGGGTAAACATTTAACAACACACCATCTAATGAATATTGTATAACTTTCTTTTTACCTGTTGGTGAGGCTCTTTTTAACCCAGTTATATTTACTATTGGTATAGTGTTATCTTTTTTAAATCTAAATTGAGCTTTATTAGGTATTTTTGATTTGCCTCTACAATTTTCTAGTATGGTAACCACACTAACACCTGTGCCACGACTTGCGTCATTTGCTGACAAATAGTTTTTAATAAAGTTTCCTTCTAGGTCGTAATGGTTTATTTCTATGTTTTCTGTAGCTCTAGGGTGTTTTGCCCTATAGCCTTCTTTAACAGCATGATAATAGTTTTCTGTATTAGTAACCCATTCGAGGTTTTCTACTCGGTTGTCGGTTTTATCACCATTGATATGGTTTACTTGAGGTTTATTCTCAGGGTTAGGTATAAAGGCTTGTGCTACAAGTCTATGTACTTTATAAGTTTTATCCTGTAATCTTACTCTAAGGTAACCTTTAGAGTCTTTTACAGATTTCCTATAAAACCCAGTCTGTTTGTTAATAATTTCACCATTATCTGTTATTAAATAATTGCTAAGTCCTTCTATTTGTGTTTGCATATTGACACCTTCCTCTACACCTTTATTATAGCATAGTTTAGGCATAATAGCAATAATTCCACTCATACTTTCATATGAGTTCAGACTATATCTTCATACAATTAAGTATGCTCTGCACTTCGGGACACTTGTCCCTACTCCCTTACGGGATAGTCGTTGAGCCTTCACCTTTACGGTGCTTGGTTGCTGATTGCCCAATCCTAAACATTTTCAAACTTTCACGCTTACCATTTCTAGTTACGTTGTAGTTGCTTAGGCTCTAAGGGGTTTCCAGCAGTTCACAGAGTTTTAATTCGGCAGTTCTTTACCGAAGTTTGCTTTAATCATCGTCTTATCCGTATGGAACTCTTTTTGGTAATCTTGAGGCTCATAGAATAGTCTTACAGCTCCACAATAAGGACAATAAGCATAAGTCCTATCCGAGGTTTCTAATTCAGGAACCTCTATTTTACCCACTCTGCAGTGGTAACATATTTCTATCATTCTATCTCTCCTTTTCTAACAGCATAGCCTAAACCTCTAGCCCATTTTTTAAATTGTTCTATATCTTCAAACTCAATATCGTTATTAAATTCGATACACTCCATTGCTTTTCTAAGACTTATACGTTTTGCCTCACATCTTTTTAATACCATTATATCAGCCTGCACAGAACTTCTCTTTAATTTATACATATATAACACCTCCATTTGACAATAATATAACATAAAAAAGAGGTTTTGTAACCTCTTTTATTTAA
>CAYYEN010000055.1:0-3577 GCA_964470795.1 uncultured Spirochaetaceae bacterium
GATGAATGGTGTGGTAATTGATATTAACAAGCAAAAGCTTATTGAAGAAGAGCTTTTTAGAAGTGAAGAGAAGTTTAGAATTGCTACTCAAAACTCCGATGTAAACTTTTGGACCTATGATTTTGAAAAAAGACAAATTATACAAACTTTAAATTCTCAAAAATATCATGGTTTTGATATGATAGTTGCCAATGTTCCTGAATCCTTAATTGAATGTGGCTATGTAAGACAAGACAGCGTAGCAGACTTTTTAAAACTTTATGAAGATTTAAGAAGTGGAGTAAAAGCGGCTTCTGCAGAAATCTGGTTTAGAACCATCGATAATGATGGGTGGTGGTGTGAGAGAATTAACTATAATAATGTGTTTGATAAATATGGCAAGCTAGTTTTCTCTCATGCAGTTGGAACCGATATCACTGCTAAAAAGATAGCGGAGCAAAAGTATTAAGAGGAGATCGCTTATAAGAATGCGATAATCTCACCAAAGGTACTTTGCAGTATGAGAGTTGACTTGACTACCGGAGTTGTAGAAGATGTAGATTCTTATAACCCTAATTTTATCAACAAATATCGTGATAACAATTATGCTAAATGCCTTGAGTTAATGACACAAACTTTAATCAATACTGAGCAACAGAGTAATATTCGAGAGCAGTTAGCAGCAACTGCTTTACTTAAGCTCTTTGCTAAGGGTGAAACTGTTAAGAGTTATAAAATGCAACGGCAGATTGCAAATGGCTCTTACCACTGGGTTGAAATTACGGTTAAGCTCTTTCAAAAGCCTAATAGTGATCATGTCATTGGTTTCTTGTACAGTAACGATATCGATAACAAAGTGGTGTTTAACCAGGTGCTGAAACAGATTGCAAATTATAACTACGATATCATCTGCCAAATCGATGCACTGAGTAATAAGTATTACCTTTACGCTTATAATGATACAAAGTTCCCAATTGATAAAGCTGAAGAAACCTATGAAGAGACTATAGCAACCTATTTACAGCATAAAATGAGTCCAAAAGATGCAGAAGAGGTAATTTATCGTGTAAAACTGGCAACCATCTTAAAAGAACTTGAAAACAAGAAAACCTATTCTCTTACTTGTAACATGATTGATAACGAGGGGAAAGTCCATAACAAGATGATTCGTTTTTCCTACCTTGATCCTCAAATTAAAACACTTCTATATACGCAAAGTGATGTAACTGAGATTGTTGAAAGCGAAAAGCAACACCAAGCAATACTTAACGATGCTCTTTTTGCCGCCCAACAAGCAAGCCGTGCTAAAACAGAGTTCTTATCTCGTATGAGCCATGAGATTAGAACTCCGATGAATGCAATAATTGGTATGTCTGCATTAGCAACCGAGAATGTTAACGACCCTGAGCAAGTTGAAGATTGTCTTTCAAAGGTCAACATCTCAGCAAAGTTTTTATTATCACTTATCAATGACATTTTAAATCTAAGTAGAATTGAAAGTGGAAAGGTCTCTGTAAAGAAGGAGAGAATATCCTTTGAAGAGTTATTAAAAGGCATTAACACCATTGCGTATGCACAAGCACAAGCTAAAGGAATAAACTATAATGTTATTCTAACTAATAAGACTGAAGATTATTATATAGGCGACGCTATGAAGCTTCAGCAGGTGTTAATCAACATCCTTGGAAATGCAATTAAGTTTACTCCTTCCGGTGGCCGGGTACAACTTATAATAACTCAAGAAGAAGTTACAGAAGAGACTGCAGTCTTAAAGTTTGTAGTAAAAGATACCGGAGAAGGTATCAGCAAAGAGTTCTTACCCCACATCTTTGAAGCGTTCTCCCAACAACACATTGGTACCACAAGCATGTATGGTGGAACCGGACTCGGGCTTGCCATTTGTAAGAATTTAATCACCCTCATGAATGGTGATATTAGTGTTACCAGCACAGAGGGCAGTGGTAGCCAGTTTACTGTAAAGGTGAAGCTTGGTGTGTGTTTAGCCTGCAAGATTAAAGAAAGAGAAAGCTCTTTTATTCATTTCAGCTTGATGAGTGCGTTAGTAATCGATAATGATATTATCAGCTACAAACAAACTGAAAAAGTGTTAAAAGGACTTGGTCTAAAGGTTACTCACCTAGATTCAGGCTATAGTGCAGTGCTAAGAGTTAGAGCCCTTTTAGAAAAAGGTGATAAGTATAACCTAATCATCATTGATGGAACTCAAAGTACTCGAGATGTGATAAAAACCACACAAGAGCTGAGAAAGTTAGTGCCTTTAGATACCTTAATTGTAATGTGTTGCCATGATTGGACCGCAATAGAAACTGAGGCAAGAATTGCAGGGGTAAACACCTTTATTAAAAAGCCTTTAAATAAAGAGGATATTACAGCAATACTTGAAAAATATTCTCATTTAAAGAATCTTAAAAGGGATGTACCTCAAGTTGCTAACTATGATTTTACCGGACACAGAGTACTTTTAGTAGAAGACAATAGACTAAATATTGAAGTTGCTAAACGCTTACTCCTTTCTAAAAACTTGAATGTAGTAGTTGCTGAGAATGGAAAACTAGGCTATGAGGTATTTAAAGCTTCTCCTCTTAATTACTATGATGCAATCTTAATGGATATTAGAATGCCAGTAATGGATGGTCTTACTTCAACAATAGCGATAAGAGCGCTTAATAGAGCAGACTCAAAAACAATCCCAATTATAGCAATGACTGCTAATGCCTTTGATGAAGATATCGAAAAGACTAAAGAGGCCGGTATGAATGCGCATTTAGCAAAACCTATTGAGCCAAAGATTATGTTTAAAACCCTTGCTGAGTATATAAAATAATAGCATTTTGAGAGGCTAAAATGGCAATTAATTATGATACTACGTTAATCCTTGTTAACAATGTGGATATAACAAGTGAGATTGATTTTCACACTCCTTTAGATCTTATTGCTTTGGAAAATAAGTATCAGTGTAAGCGAAAGGATATTATTATTTCCACAAATGGAAAGAAACAATATCCCAGTTTGGTTAAGTTTGAAGGTAAAAACTGCTATGAATGTAAGAAAGTTATTTGTTTTGAGGATATTGAAAAGTATAAACTTGTCTATTCAGATTATAGCAAAATCGTAGACTCTTCAGCTATTGTTATTAACCCTTATGAAGATCTGTTTGTCCCAAGAGAAGAGGCTGAGTTGATAGATTTTTATAAAGAGATAATTGCTAAGGATGAAAGCGAAGAAGATCAGAAAATACTCTCAAATTCCTTTGATAACTTTAGCCCAGTTCGAAAAAACTCGTTATTAGGAAAAGTAATTTTAAACAATGATAATCAAAAGATTGATTTACCTTCTACTCTAATCTTTCCTTTTGGAGTCAATCCTAGCCAATACGAGGCTGTAAAAAATGGCTTAAGTAATGAGTTTTCCATTATTGAAGGACCTCCAGGAACTGGTAAGACCCAAACTATCTTAAATCTTATTGCAAACCTTGTATTAATGAACAAAACTGTTGCAGTTTGTTCAAATAACAATTCAGCTATTGAGAATGTGGTTGAAAAACTCAAAAAGTATGATTGTGGTGATTATGTCGCCT